>JBAXCN010000007.1:0-69097 GCA_037141455.1 Bacteroidota bacterium | reverse complement strand
TTCGGCTCTCTCTAAAATATTTTTTTCAAAATATTTGGAACCTCTTTCAAAATAAAGTGCTGCATTGGTAGGATTTTCATTTATTTTTTCTGAAATTTCTTTAGCACCAGCTTTTATTGCAACCGAATCTATACTTTGAGAAACAGCATTAGTTTTATTTTGATTGCCGCAGGCAAAAATGGTAGATGCAAACAAAAAAAAGAGAATGGTTTTATACATTTAGGGGTAATTAATGAATTTAATAAAATAGTATTTATTACAAGTCACAAAAAAACATAATTTTGTTGGCTCAAAAAAGCATTAAAGTTTTCAATACAAAAGTGTTTAAGTTTTAAGTGTTAAAGTGTTTATGTATTATTTATGAGTAAAGTTGACCGTTTTGAAGATTTAGATTGTTGGAAGAAATCAAGAGAATTGGTGAATGTAATTTTTGATATTTGCGAAAATCAAATGAGAAACAAAGATTTTTCTACTCAAGACCAAATTAAAAGAGCAGCATTATCCACTATGAACAATATTGCAGAAGGTTTTGGAAGATATAGCAATAAAGAGTTTATTCGCTTTTTGGATTTTTCAGCAGCTTCTTCAATGGAAATAAGAAGTATGCTGTACATTTTATCTGACAGAAAATATATTGATGAAATTGAATTTGAAAAATGTTATAAACTAACAAATGACCTTACCAATATTACATTAGGTTTGATAAGATATTTAAAAACAAAAATTTAACTGAAGGTGCAAAAGAGCAACAAAACTTTAAACATAAACACCTAAACACTTTAACACCTAAACACTTAACACATCAACACCTAAACACTTATAAAACAATGGCATTTTACTACAAACAAGGACAAATTCCCGCAAAACGACATACGCAATTTCGCAAACCCGATGGCAACTTATATGCAGAAGAATTAGTTTCAACTGAAGGTTTTAGCAGTTTGTACTCGTTGGTTTATCATTGTCATCCTCCAACTTTGGTAAAGGAAATTGGCGAAGCTTATAGCATTGCGCCCAAAGCAGCCATTGAAAAAAACTTACAAAACCGTAGTTTTTTAACTTTTAAAACTGCTCCTGAAGCCGATTATTTGAAAAGCAGGGTGTATGTTTTATTCAATAAAGATGTTTATTTGGCTGCAGCAGCTCCGCAAAAAAGCATGACAGATTATTTTTTCAAAAATGCGGATGCCGATGAAGTAATATTTATTCATGATGGTGCTGGAGTTTTAAAAACTGTATATGGACAAATTGAATTTGAATATGGCGATTACTTGGTAATTCCTCGAGGAACCATTTACCAATTGCATTTTGCAACAGAAAATAACAGGCTTTTTATTACTGAATCATTTTCTCCAATTCGTCCACCTAAGCGTTACTTAAACCAATACGGACAATTATTGGAGCATTCGCCTTATTGCGAACGCGATATAAAATTACCTGAATTAAAAGAAACTTTTGATGAAACCGGTGACTTTAAAGTTTTAATTAAAAAACAGGACATGATTTTCCCCTACACTTATGCAACACATCCTTTTGATGCTGTGGGTTGGGACGGATTTCAATATCCTTATGGTTTTAGCATTCATAACTATGAACCAATCACTGGCCGCGTGCACATGCCACCTCCCATTCACCAAACTTTTGAAGGACATAATTTTGTAATTTGTTCGTTTGTTCCTCGTTTGTACGACTATCATCCGCTTTCAATTCCTGCGCCTTATAACCACAGCAATGTAGATAGCGATGAAGTTTTATATTACGTAGATGGCGATTTTATGAGCCGCAAACATGTGGAACGTGGCATGATAAGTTTACACCCAAAAGGTATTCCACATGGCCCACATCCGGGTATGGCTGAAAAAAGTATTGGTAAAACTGAAACCAAAGAATTAGCAGTCATGATTGATCCTTTTTATCCTTTACAAATAACTGCTGCTGCCATGCAAATGGAAGATCCTAGCTATTATAAAAGTTGGGTGGAATAGAGATTTTGAATGTTGGGTTTTGAATGTTGAATTGATTGGTAATAAAAAGTTATAAATGTTTTTGAAGAAAATAACATATTATTTAATTGTAATTTTATTAATTACCGTATTTGGCTGTAAGGAAAAAGTTGGGCCTTGTGGAGACCCATCTTCGCCTTTTTTTAGATTGAAAATCATTGATAAATTAACTAATGAAGCTGCTTGTAAAGTTTATGACTCTATTGAATTTAAAAGCCTTTATTCTGTAAAAACAATTAAGTTTTTGGTTTACAAATATTCTTCCGACTCCTCGATTAACTTTAACTTTTCAAAAGGAGATACCATTTTATTTAGATTTGACTCTATTCATAATTTTGATACGCTAATTCCTTTCAGTACTTCTTTTTCAGGTAATGGAGGTCCTTGTAGCCAAGGAGGTTTAGTATTAGACAGTATTTACCATAACAATAAGAAAATTGAATTGAATACTATTTATTACTAAATTTGAAGTCAACAAAAATTCAGAGTATGCCTAAAATTTATGAGTATTTGGGATTGATTTTTTTCTTTTATTCAAACGAACATTTGCCAATTCATGTTAGCAAAGCTGAATGTGAAATGAAATTTGATTTATGAAGCGAGTGTTTTAGTGAAAATAGAAGTTAAGAAAATTTCTGGGAGAGAAGTATTAGCAAATAGTGAAATAAATGATGCTGTTAATTTAATAAAAACTCATCATCAAGATATTTGTAGAAAATGGACGGAGTTTTTTGTAATGGGTAAAAAAATTAATGTTGAAAAAATTACTAAAAAAATATAAATATGAGCTATCAAATTATAAAAGCAAAATATTTAAATGATTTCTTGATTGAATTGGTTTTTGCCGATGGTAAAATAAACAAAGTTGATTTTGAAAGCTTTGTAAACAACTATCATGCTTATCCTGAATATAAAAAGATAGAAAACTTTAAGAAATTTAAATTAGTAGAAGGAAATATAGTATGGGGAGAAAATTGGGATATTATATTTCCTTTAGTAGATTTAAATAACAATGATTTAAGCAATTCTGATTTTAAAAATGAAGAATTGTGTTTGTCTGTAAATTTATAAATTAAGTAAATTATTTTAAAAAAGCAAATAAATTCTATTGAAGAAGCAAAATTGTCGATTGAAAGTTGGAAAAGCAAACTCAAATCTATTAAAAAAATAAAAGAATAAAACCATGAATGAACTAATTTTTATAGTAGAAGAATCACTTGATGGAGGTTACGTGGCCAAGGCTATTGGCACTTCAATATTTACTCAAGGAGAAGATTTGGATGACTTAAAAAGTCAAATTAAAGAAGCCGTAAATTGCCATTTTGAAGACATTGATATGCCAAAAATGGTTCGACTTCATTTTGTAAAGGATGAAGTGTTTGCAATATGAAAATTCCTAGAGATGTAAATGGTTCTGAATTGGTAAAGGTTTTGAAAAAAATTGGATTTTTTGAATCAAGGCAATTAGGAAGTCATATCAGATTAACATATAAAACAAGCGAAGAAGAATTTCATATAACAGTTCCTAACCATAAACCAATTAAAGTTGGCACACTCAATTCAATAATAACTGAAGTAGCCAATCATTTAAAAATTAACAAGCAAGAAATAATAGATTTATTATAAAAACAATGAATACCGAACAAACAAACGAAATGTTACCCGAAACGAGTGATTTTTTACCTTTACATGGAACCGATTATGTAGAGCTTTATGTTGGAAATGCAAAGCAATCAGCGCATTATTATAAAACTGCTTTTGGCTTTCAAAGCCTGGCTTATGCTGGCCCTGAAACGGGTGTAAAAGACCGAGTGAGTTATGTATTGGTGCAAAATAAAATGC
Organism: Bacteroidota bacterium; assembly: GCA_037141455.1. Taxonomy (GTDB): domain Bacteria; phylum Bacteroidota; class Bacteroidia; order UKL13-3; family UKL13-3; genus JAAFJM01. The sequence goes on along the minus strand of JBAXCN010000007.1, from coordinate 65,252 downwards.
GCTTAATGTTGACTACTCCTTTGCACTCTGATTCTCCCATTGCAGCACACCATAAAAAACATGGTGATGGCGTAAAAGTATTGGCATTAATGGTAGATGATGCGTATGATGCGTACGAACAAACTACCAAACGTGGTGGCGTTTCGTGTTTAGAACCAAAAACTTTAAGTGATGCAAATGGCGAAGTTCGAATGAGTGGTATAAAAACTTATGGCGAAGTAGAACATTTGTTCATTGAACGTAAAAATTATACTGGCATTTTTATGCCTGGATTTGTGGAGTGGAAATCGGTTTATAATCCTGAACCAACTGGTTTGTTGTATGTAGATCATTGTGTAGGAAATGTAAATTGGAATCAAATGAATCCTTGGGTTTCGTTTTACGAAAATGTAATGGGTTTTAAAAACATTCTTTCGTTTGACGATAATGATATCAGCACAGAATATTCTGCTTTAATGAGCAAAGTAATGAGCAATGGAAACGGTTATGTTAAATTCCCAATTAACGAACCCGCTGAAGGAAAAAGAAAAAGCCAAGTTGAAGAATATTTAGAATTTTACGAAGGCGAAGGTGTGCAGCACGTAGCCATTGCAACGCTTGATATAGTTTCAACGGTTAAGCAATTAATGGCGCGTGGCGTAGAATTTTTAAAAGTTCCGAACAGTTATTACGATGACTTATTAGACCGTGTTGGCCCAATAGAAGAAGATATTGAACCTCTAAAAGAATTAGGTATTTTGGTTGACAGAGATGATGAAGGTTATTTACTTCAATTATTTACCAAACCTGTAGAAGATAGACCAACTATGTTTTATGAAATTATTCAACGTAAAGGTGCAAAAAGTTTTGGAAAAGGTAACTTTAAAGCCTTGTTTGAAGCCATAGAACGCGAGCAAGCAAATAGAGGAAACTTATAATCTAGACCATGGTCCATAGTCTATGGACCATGGTCTTTTCAAATAAAGCATGGCAAAAAAAAGTATTTCAGAATTACGCAACACTTATTTAAACAGTGAACGGAGGTTTTTAGAAGGACCAAGGAGTAGAAGAAGAGAATTACTTTTTTCGTTTAAAGTATTTTTCGAGTTTTTAAAAGGGTTTAGGGCTTTGCATTTTGTAGACCCTTGTGTTACTGTGTTTGGAAGTGCCCGATTTAAAGAAGACCATTATTATTACCAAGAAGCTGTAAAGATGGGAGCTGAAATTAGTAAAATTGGTTTTACAGTAATAACTGGTGGAGGCCCCGGAATTATGGAAGCTGCTAACCGAGGAGCTTTTCAAGCTGGTGGTCGTTCAGTAGGTTGTAACATAGTTTTACCTCACGAACAACATGAAAATCCTTATGTGCAAAAATCGGTGGAGTTTAGGTACTTTTTTGTTCGAAAAACTTTATTATTAAAATATTCCTACGCATTTGTAATAATGCCAGGCGGTTGGGGAACTATGGATGAATTGTTTGAAGCCTTAACTTTGATTCAAACAGGAAAAATGCAAGAGTTTCCTGTAATAATTTTTGGAAAAGAATACTGGAAAAATTTGATTGAATTAATTGACGACATGGTGAATAAACAAACAGTTTCGCCCGAAGATTTAAGACATTTGCTAATTACCGATTCAGTTGAAGAAAGTATTGAGCATATAAAAAAATATAGTATAAAAAAATTTGGATTAAAGCGCAGAAAAAGAGTAAATGCCATTGCATGGTTAGGTGAAATAGTAAATTGGAAAAACCATAAATGATAGAATTTATTAAAAATAGAATTAAATCGTTTGTGCCAGCTTTTAAAGGTTTGTTTTGGCTTTTTAAAAATGAAGGCAATGCCCAGTTTCATTTAATTGCTACCATTGTTGTAGTTTTTGCGGGTTTTTATTGTAATGTAAATACTACCGAATGGATTTTTTTATGCCTAGCAATAGGCTTGGTACTAACAGCCGAAGCATTGAATACTGCCATAGAAAAACTGGTTGATTTACTTCATCCTGAAAGAAACAAACAAGCTGGATTGGTAAAAGACTTAGCTGCAGCAGGTGTACTAATAGCATCAATAATTTCAGTAATTATAGCTGCATTGGTATTTGTGCCAAAGGTTTGGTAAAAGATTAACTTTAAAATTAATAGTCAATCAATTTTCTAGTCTTATAAGCAATCTAATTAAGAAAAAACGCCAATACTTTTAGAATGTTTATTAAAGTCAATTAAAATGAGGTGGTAAATATTTTAACTTCCAATTATTAGTAATAAATTTCATAAATTTGAGGCATGAAACATTATTCAGAATTTATTACAATAAACCCTAATATTAGATTTGGTAAACCTTGTATTAGAGGAATGCGTATTTCGGTATATGATGTGTTAAGTTGGTACGCATCAGGCATGAGCGAAACAGAAATATTGGAAGATTATCCTGAATTAACTAAAGAAGATTTAATTGCGGTTTTATCATTTGCCGCAGATAGAGAACATAGAGTAAAAGTTGCTTAATGAAATTACTATTCGATCAAAATATATCATTTAGAATTGTTAAACTCTTGATTGATATTTTGCCATTATCAAGTCAGGTTAGACTATTGGGGCTCGAAAACGCAAAGGATTTAGAAATATGGGAATATGCTAAATTTAATGGCTATACCATTGTTACATTTGATACAGATTTTTATGATTTATCATTAATAAAAGGTGTTCCACCAAAAATAATTTGGTTAAGATTAGGTAATACTTCCACAAAAGAAATTGCAAAATGTATTTCAAATAACTATGAACTAATAAATGAGTTTATAATTAATTTAGAGTATAAAGATATTGCTTGTTTAGAAATAGATAATTAAAACAAACAATGTTGAATTGCTTTTAATATTTTTAAATTTTATAAAATAGGTTAAATTTTTCAAGCTTTTAACAATATAAATATTTTATAAAACAGATCTCTTCTAATACTACCATTCTTCCTTCATCAATTGTTCTCCATGAAACCAATAGAATCATTCATCAATTTCACCAACAATCTTAAGCAGTTTGTTTAATATAATTGGAAATCTTCCTGATACAATACTTGGGTGCATTTGACTTTGAATTATTTCTTTATAATTAGGATTATTAAGCATTTTTTTTAGCTCATTGATGATAAATTTTCTAACTGATTCATTTGAATGTGAAATTTCATTTTCAATATTCAAACAATTATCAATTACATAAATAATATCTTCAAAATCATGGCTAGTTCTATAATCATTTCCTCTATTATTAAATGCCTCAAATTTTGTAGCTAAATAATAAGAAACTGAAAGTACTCTTATCTTTTGTCCATTTATCATTACTTCGTTTACGGATTCAAAACCAGGTTTATACCAACTATTTGAAACACCAATTGTACTATCTTCCGTAGGCATAATGTCTATTTCAATTCCTTCAAAAAGAAAATTACAAATTTTGTTGCTTTCAGTATTAGGCATAAATCCTAATTTTAAAAGTTGACTGTTTAATTGAACCCAATCTCCATATCCTGCCAATTCAATGGTAAAGTCAATGTCATCTGTTGGTCTTACTTCATCAGCTGCAGGGTCATCGGCATATACGCTTACCACTGCACCTCCAACAAAAACAACTTGCTCGTTAATTTCACCAAGTGCCTAAGCTACTTTAGCCACCAACTGAATATTGATTACTTTATTCTCCATTCAATATCAATTTTTTTAACGCTATAATAGCCATTTCTTTTTCTCTTTTTCTGCCTACTCTTAATGCATCAACTAAGGCAATTAGTTGATAAAATTTTTCGTCTTTTTCTATAGCCTCTGGCAATGATTTAAAGAGTGGATTAATAGCTTGTCCTTTAGTATTTCCTTTTGCGTAAGGCCAAACATAATGGTCAGTGCTAATAATTTTATTATTGAGTGGTGGTGCTGAATGAGCAGTTACAATTCCTCTTACAATTGCTCCTGGTTTTTGAGGAAAAACATAACTAATTCCGTATTGCAAAAAATCCATTAGTGCAAGGCGCATCACCTGTTTTCCATTTTCCAAAATTAAACCTGCATATTGTAAACGCGCTAAAGCTTGGCTCACTTCCGACTGACTCATTTTTAATTCATCGGCCAAGGGTTTTTGTTGCCAGTTTTCAGTATTTACTGCAATTATTTTAAGTAATAAAACCACATCTTGCGGCTTCATTTGGTAAGATTTTTGTCTCATAACATTTAATCATATTGCATATCGCAATATGCAATATTATGTTATATATTACTGAAAAACAAATGTTAAAAATTTTTTATTGCATATTGCGATATGCAATAATTGTTTTTTTACAACACTTTGAACCGATTTTTTTTGGTACCAATAATCTTTGGCTACCACTTGTCCAGATTCAATTTTTAGTTCGCGGTTAAATACTGCGTTTGTAAAACCTTCCATTGTTTTTTTTTCTTTTACGGCAGATATAGAAAGTAAGGAAAATAGTTCTCATTACTCCGCCTTTTCTACATTTGGATTTTTAACTTTTTCGCCTTTTTTTATACCTGATAGAATTTCAATATTTATTCCATCACTTAAACCCGTTTGAATTAATCGCTTTTCAAATACTTGGGGTGCGGTTTCAACTTCAACAAATGTTTTATTGTTTTCAAATTGTAAAACAGACTCGGATATAGCCAATACATTTTTTTTACTTGCCAACACAATATCGGCAGTGCTGCTATATCCAGCGCGAAGAAACACGCCTTTTTGTAAATTAACTTTGGCTTTTATTTGAAACTGAATTGCTCCATTTTCTTTTATACCTTTTGGTGCAATGTATTCTAAGTTGGCATCAAATTTTACAGTGTCTAAAGCGCCAATGGTTAAAATTAAATTCATTCCTTGTTTTATTTTTCCAACCTCGCTTTCATCAACTTTTCCGTCAAATATCATTTCACCCATGTCGGCAATGGAGGCAATGGTAGTTCCTTCGTTAAAATTGTTACTTTCTATAACGCTTCCACCTTCTTTTACCGGAATATCTAAAATCATTCCTTCAATGGTGCTTCGCACAATGGTATTGGTAATTTTTACTCCCGATTTACTTACTCCTTCTTTTATTAAAGCAATATTGTTATCGGCTGCTTCTAATTCTTCTTTGGCATTTTTATAAGCCAAATTAAATGGTTGAAATTCGGAAAGTGATATCATTCTTTGATCAAACATTTTTTGGTTTCTCTCAAAATCAATTTTTGCATTATCCAACGCTAATTTTGCCCTAGTAATTCTACTTTCAGCATTAGCCAAATTAATCATGTTAGGAATAATTTTTATGCGAGCAATCATGTCACCTTTTTTAACGAGTGTGCCAGCTACTACATATATTTTTTCTATTATTCCCGAAACTTGAGGTTTAATATTTATCTCTCTGCGAGGAACAATACTTCCTGTTGCCAATGTTTTTTTAACAATATCCGTTTCAAATGCTGTTAATGTATTAAAAACTATTGGCTGCTCTTTGTTTTTATTATATAAAAAATAAATGGTGTAAATAAACAATACACCCAATGCTACAAATACTGCTATTTTTATTGTGTTTTTCATTTTATATGCTTTTAGCCAATGGCAGCTAGCTTCTAGCTGCTGGCCTTTTTACTTTATATTTAATATTTTATTTTCTTCAAATTTTGCCAGTGGCTAGGAGCTAGCTGCTATCACTCAGTTCTTAACGCATCAACCGGACTAATACTTATGGCTTTTCTAGCTGGAATAATTCCTGCCAAAGCACCACAAAAAATTAATATTACCAATGCTTTAATAGCAATTACAATATCAACTCCGGGGTTTTGAAACATGCCTGTTTCTTGTCCTTTTATTGCGTTGTTTACTGCTTCTAAGGCAAAAATTCCGCAAACCAATCCAATATAACCAGCAATAGATGTTAAGGTAATGCTTTCTAATATTACTTGGCTCATAATGTTTAAAGGCGATGCACCAATGGCTCTTCTCACTCCAATTTCTTTGGTTCGTTCTTTTACAATAATGAGCATAATATTACTAACGCCAATAACGCCTGCAAGCAAAGTTCCAATTCCTACAACCCAAACCAATAATTCAATTCCTCTAAATAAACCCATTAATTTTTCAAACTCATTTTCGCTATTCCAGCTTCCAATTGCTCTTTCATCGAGCGGAGAAATGGAGTGCCTTTGTTTTAAAATGGTTTTAATTTTTTCTTCTACAAACGATGCTTTTATATTTTTTTTAGCTGTTAAAGTAAACCAACCAATTTTACCCCCAAAGTTAAATGCATTTTGAAAAGTAGTAAATGGAATATAAATAGTTTGCATTTTTTCTTGTGCATCTTCACCTGCATTATCGGCTTTTACAGTTCCAATTACTTTAAAATACACTCCATTTATTTGAATATATTTTCCTAAAGGGGCTTCATTAAAAGGGAATAAAATTTCAACTACACGTTGGGCAATTACACAAACTTTTCGTTTTTCTTTAATGTCTAAATCGTTTAAAAAACGGCCTTCAGGAATTTTAAAAGTTTGTATTAATTTAGTTTCAGGGTAATCGCCTCTAACAGTAAAAGCACCCGTATTTTTTCCTCGTACCACATTGTTTTCGCCTCTGTAACCTCCAAGTTGCGCAGCCGGAGCAATAACTGCTAATTCGGGCACATTGTCTTTTATAATTTGAATATCGTCAACTTTAAAATCAAAACTTCTTCCCCTAGGCAAACCTTTATAAGCTATCGATGTGCCTTGCGACCATAAGTAAACTGCATTTTTAGCAGAACCACCAAACGAACTACTCACGCCATTTTCCAATCCATGCCCTGAACCCAACATAATGATAAGCATAAATATACCCCAAAACACACCAAAAGCGGTTAGCGTAGTTCTTAGCTTATTCTTGCTTAGAGTTTGATATATTTCGTTTAGTTTATCCAAGGTTATTTTTTTTTGCTATTAGCTGCTGGCCTCTAGCACCTGGCCAATTATTTTTATTTATGTAATCATTTAGAATTAATTGTTTTTTGCAAGTGGCTAGAAGCCAGAAGCTAGTTGCCAATTTATTCCGCTCTCAATGCTTCAATAGGTTGAATTTTTGCTGCATTTCTAGCAGGAATTAGTCCAGCTAAAAAACCTGCTAATATTAAAACAAAAAGTGCAATTAAAACTACACTCATGCTAACTCCAGGGTTTCTAAAATAATCGCTGTTAGGCATGTATTTTAATGCTAATTCTAAAGTACCAATACCTAACATCATTCCTATGTAACCTGAAATGGCAGTTATAAAAATACTTTCCTGAATTATTAATGAAACTATGCTAAAAGGAGTGGCACCTAAAGCTTTCCTAATACCAATTTCTTTAGTTCTTTCCTTTACTACAATCATCATAATATTGCTCACCCCAACTATTCCAGCTATTAAAGTCCCAATTCCTATAATCCATACAAATAATTGAATTCCTTGTATTAAACCCATTATTCGTTTAAATTCTATTAAATTATTCCAAACAAAAACCGCTTTTTTATCATTCGGGTCAAAATGGTGGCGTTGTGCCAAAAGTTTATATACATCATCCGAAATTTTTACACTTTTTTCCATTTCACTTTCAGGCAATGTAAAAATAATTTGATCTAATTTATTGTCGTTTCCAAAAACTTTTTGCGAGGTACTTATGGGTATATATGCCCTTCTATTGTCGTTTGGTCCGCCTGCATCTTTAAAAGTTCCTACTACTTTAAAAGGAATATTATTTATGTTTAATATTTTATCAATTGGATTTTCATTTATAAATAATTCATCAACAACTTGGTTGCCAATAACACAAATTTTCCTTGTTTCTTTAATATCTAATTCATTTATAAATCGGCCATTCACCACTTCAATTTTTTCAGCAAAAATCATATCATAATTACAACCTTTAGTGCTAAAACTACCAAATTTGTTTTTGTAATTAAATTGTTCTACATCCCACAATTGCAAGCGAGGAGTAAGGTATTCAATTTCTTTATTATTCAATTTTATTGCGTTGTAATCTTCATTGTTTAATCTTATATCTCTTCCATGCTGAATGCCTTCAAATGCAATTGAAGTTCTTCCATTATTGAACCAAACACTGTTAACAGCATCTTTCGAAAACTGAAACTTTACTCCATTACCCAAACCGTTGCCTGTACCTAATAAAATAATAAGCATAAAAATTCCCCATGCTACACTAAAACCAGTTAGCACCGTTCGCAATCTATTTTTTTTAATAGTTGCAAAAATTTCTTGCCATTTATCTATGTCAAACATATTTTTTAAAATATAAAATTCGAAATACTAATTTCGAAAAGGATTTTGTTTGTTTTTTCGAATTTCAGATTTAATTTTTCGAATTTATAATATCATTCCATCTTTTAACCTAATTGTTCTATCAGTCATTTCAGCAATTTCGTGTTCATGTGTTACAATAACCACGGTTATACCACTTTTATTTATATCTTTTAATAATGCCATCACCTCGTTACTGGTTTGTGTATCTAAAGCGCCTGTTGGTTCATCGGCAAGGATAATTTTTGGCTTTGCAATTAATGCCCTGGCAATTGCTACGCGTTGTTTTTGTCCTCCGCTTAATTCGTTTGGCAAATGTTCAGCCCAATCTTTCAAGCCTACTTTTTCTAAATATTCCAAAGCAAGTTCATTCCTTTTTTTTCTATTTATTTTTTGGTAATAAAGGGGCAATGAAACATTTTCCATTGCATTTTTAAAGGATATTAAGTTAAATGATTGAAATACAAAACCAATGTATTGATTGCGCAGTTGCGCAGCTTTGGTTTCGTTCAAATGTTGAATTAAAGTTCCACCTAATTTATATTCCCCAGTATCATAACTATCAAGAATTCCCAAAATATTTAGCAAAGTTGATTTTCCACTGCCCGATGAACCCATGATAGAAACCATTTCACCCTCATTTATTTTTAAATCTATCCCTTTTAAAACTTTTAAAGTGTTTTCACCAACAGTATACGATTTTTGGATGTTTTTTAATTCTATCATTTTGTAATTGACAAATATAATTTTTAACCCATTAAAGTTTATTTTGTTTACACAAACGGGTAAAAAAACATTTAAAAAAAAGCCCATCAAAATGATGAGCTTTAAATATTCAGGATGAAAATATTTAGTTTATAACAATTTTTTTAGTTGTTAATCTATCGTTTTCTTCAATTAATAATATATAATTTCCTTTACTTAAATTTACGTTTATTGCATTTATTCCATTCAATAAAGTTCTTTCATTGTTCCAAACAGTTTTACCAAAAATATCTATAATTTTTAGTTTTGATAAACTATTGTTTTTATTTTCTAATACTATATTGAAAATGCCACTTGAGGGGTTAGGGAAAATGGTTAATCCATTATTATCATCAATAGAAGTTACAATTACTACTTGACTTATTGTTGAAGTTCCATCTAAGTCAACTTGATTTAATCTGTAGTAAATTATTTGATTTTTTGGGTCATTAAAAATACCTTGGTCAGTATAACTGTAATTTGAAATCACTGTTGAATTTACTTTACCTTTAACTGTACCTATTTTTTCAAAATTACTTCCATCAAACGAACGTTCTACAACAAAATAATCGTTGTTTATTTCAGAAGATGTTGCCCAATTTAAAAAAGCATTATTGTCTTTTTTATTTCCTTCAAAACTTATCATTTTAACTGGAACAGTAGATGATGCAGTAACAACAGCTGTATCGTAAAAAGTACCACAAGTATTAGTATAAGTGGCTACATAAGTTCTAACTCCGGGTGTGGTGTAAGGACCAACTTTTGTTCTTGCATTGGTGTCAAAAGGCGTTCCTAAAAAACTCCAATTAAAACCTGCCATTGTTCCTGGCACAGGAGCAGTAACACCACCGTTTATTGCATTAGGATTTTGAGGAGTAACCCCTGAATTAACCCAACTGCTCGAAGTATTGTTGTCGGGTGCATTTAACCTATTACCAGAACTTGAAACAGCAGGAGTATTTCCACTCCAAATAGTTGAAGTTACGCCAGATGTAGTAGGAAAAGTATATGTTCCATAAACTGCTGCATCTACAATTACACCTGATTGGTTTTTTATTAAATAACCTCTATTGTCACCAGTTGAACTATGCGTTACAGTATTTCCTGTATGGTAATAAAAATTTGTTGGACTTGGGGTACTCGATCCCAATTGACCTGTTGCTAAAATCATGGTTCCGTTAGGGCTAAATACGGTTCCTGTTGGGAATATTACTGAGTGTTGTAAAGCAGTTCCTGTCCATTCTTCCATGGTATAACCCGCAATACTACTACTAGGCACACCCGTCAACTCCACATAATCATCAGCTGTTAAATAAGTAGGCCAACCTCCAATTGGAGCGCCTGTTGCTACTTTGTAGTGCGAAATTTCACTAAAAAATACACCTCCACCAGGAAAAATGGGTGAAAATGCTTCTAATAAAACGGTATCTAATGAGCTAGTTACAGTTCTTGTTTTTGGCAAAACGGATAAAATTGGTTTCACCTCAAAAGGAGTAGTTAAATTAAAAGTATCGTTGGTTCTTATTCCATTAATTGCAGATGGACGGATATAAGTGCGTGCAGAAAACAATCCTGGAGTTGACATATTAAAAGCTGTAGCAAAATACGTTTTACTTAACCCTGCACCAAGAGTATCACTTAATAATAAAATACTATCAGTTTTTGCAATGGTTCCTGTTTGGTTCCAAACTATTGTTAAAGGCGTTAAGCTGAAATCAATTGTTGAGCCAATCAAATTTGTAATTGTTATTTTAATAGTATCTATACTGCTATAACACACACTCGACTTGGCTATACTTAAATTACTAACGGCTATATCGCTTGCCAAACTTGTGTACTCAATTGCACCCAAATCGGGGGTAATAGTTGACCTAGTAGCACCAACAATATCAGTTAAAATACCAATTGGTGTTCCTTTATCATCAACGTTTGAAGATAAAGGAGTAAAATTCCCAGTTGATAAATTTACATAAACTGGATCTGCTGAAATAGAATTGGTATCTTTTAAAGTGGTAGTTTTCCAATCGGCTAGAGTTGTGGTATTAGCAGCCCAATATCCTATATAATTTGTACCTGCAGTTGCAGTCATTGAAAAATTATTGTAATTTGAACTAAACGAAGTAGAAGCTGTGGTAAAATATACATTGTATTTAATTCCAGAGCCAGAACCAGATAAACTAAAAATATTATTGTATAATCTATGATTATCGGGAGCAGTACTCATAAATAAATTTCTATTTGCACCGGTTCCACTAGAAGTCAAAGCAATTGTGTTATAGTAAATATTAATTCTATCGCGTGTTCCTAATAAATACATTCCATAAATAGTTCCAGTTGTGTTTATATTATAAATGGCATTATTTATGAATTCTGTTTCAAAACCAATTGTATTTACTGAAGTTGTAACATAAATAGGATATGCAGTATAAGTGCCTATTCCTGCATCGTGAATTAAGTTGTTTCTAACTTTAATATTTTTTGCAGTTCCTAAATAAATGCCATAAAAAGTAGTAAGAGTTGTTCTGTTTAAGCGATGAATATTATTATTTAAAATTTGTATTGAATCTCCATTGGAAATATAAACACCATATAGATAAAAATCTCTGATTATATTATTTTGAATTACATGTCGGCTATTGTTTAAGTAACTTGCATTTCCAATTGCAGTGATAGCATAATAGCCTCCAATAATTTCATTATTTGTAATTATAATATTTTGTGCATTGTTTCCAGCAGTAGTAGCTGCGCTTGACGAACCTGATATAACTATCCCAGCGTTTGAAGTACCAGTAGCTATTGTACCTACATTTATTTTATTTTTATTAATAGTAATATTTTGCGCTTGATTACCAAGGTAAATTCCAAATCCACTTAATGCTGTTCCAGTAGCTGTTATATTAAAACTATCTATAGTTAAATACTTTGTTCCTAAAAAAGAAATAATTGGAGATGAAGCACTTTGAATTGTATTTCCATTTCCATTTAAAGTAATGGTGTTAGTGGCTGATGAGCCAACAATATTTCCAAAAGTGAGTGTTTCATTATAAGGACCAGAGCCAGAGGCAACATTAATAGTTACAGCACCACTTATTCCAACACATGAAAGTTCGGTTGCTAAATAACTCAAACTTTGATAATTCGTAGTTGTTTGAGGTAAAGCAGCATTTACTGTATAAGTTCCAGTTAAAGGAGTGGTGCTTGTTGTTACTTTTACAGCTGTTGAAGTGTCAAAATTTGTTCCACAACCTACTCTACATCTATACCAAGTAGTAACGGTTTGTGTATCTATTGTACTTCTTGTAGTATCATTTGTAATAATTGAATATGGACCCGCTAAACTAGATGTAGATCGAAGCCATTGGTATGATAAACCTGTTCTTATTGAATCGTTGGCTAATGATAAAAGTATTGGTTGACCAGAACAAGCGTAACCAACATTTGAAACAGAATTTCCAGTTGTTGGTGTGCCACTGCATGCTATTGCAGGATTAAAAATGATATCTCCAATCCAACCTCTTGAGTTAATTGTTGGTGCAATTGGCGGAATACCTGTTCCACCATAACCTATATTGGCTCCAGTTGTTAAATTAACTCCTGATGCTGAAATAGTTGTGGTTCCTGTTGCAGGCATTGTAAAATACCTTTGATTAAGCGCGTATACCAAAATTCCATAAGTAGTATTTGCAGGAATAATAAAGCTGAATCCACTTAATAAAGTTTGAGTAACAGTTGTTGTTGTATTTCCAGTAGCACTAACCGAACCTGAAGCCACTAAATTCCAACCATTTGCAGTAGTTATGGCTGCTGGTGCTCCGCTTACTGGGGTAGTATTGTAATATAGTGAAACAGGAGAAGTGCCAGTAACACCAATAACTCCTTTTATTTCTGAAATAATAATTGGGTAACTATTGCTATTTTGCAAATTAAAAGTAACTCCTCCTGAACCGTTATTATTTAAAAAACTACCAGTTGTACTTAAAGTTTGTGCATTACTTTTCAGTGAAGTAAAACCACCAAAGAGGAAACAAACAATTAATTTAATTTTTGTAAAATTTATTTTCATTTTGTTTTTTTTCTATTAGTTGCGAAGTAAATGTTTTTTAATTAAAACTTGAATCTTATAAAATGATTTTAAAGATAATAGATTGACTTTATTTTATAAAAAAAGAGTTATTTGTAATTTAAGTAACTCTTTTTTCTTTTATTTAAAAAAATGCTAATGCCCACCGCCTGATTCTAATTGATCTTCGTCAATACCTTGCTTTTTCAAAATTAATTTTGCTTTATAAGCAAAAAAAGCCAAATAAGCGAAGCAGATTACTGGAATAAAATACGAAGCATGAATTCCAATTATGTCTGAAATTTTGCCTTGTAAAGGAGGAATTATACCTCCACCTAAAATCATCATTACTAAAAATGCTGAACCTTGGCTAGTGTATTTTCCTAAACCTGCAATGGCCAATGAAAAAATTGATGGCCACATGATACTACAGGCCAATCCACCGCTCATAAATGCATAAGTTGCAACAGTACCCGAGCTTAATAAACCTACAATCATGCCAATCATTCCCATTAGGCCAAATATTAGCAAAGTACGAGCAGGTTTATCTTTACCTAAAAAGAAACCTAAAATTTGGAACGCAACCACTACTGCGTATGCATAAAGTGGTTCAATATTTTGCCCTGAAATAGCGTTGGCAGTTAAAACCACACCAAAAGCTACATAAGGAACTACAATTAATAAAATTTTCTTTAAACTATTAGAAGGATTGAATACCGAAATAGCTCCAGCCCAACGTCCAATCATTAAACTACCCCAATACATTGACATAAAAGGTGCTAATCCTGGACCAGTTATACTACCAAACTCAGGTGTTTTTAATAATTCTCCCAAATTACTTCCAATGGTTACCTCTACACCCACATATGTAAAAATTCCAAGCATACCCAAAACCAATTGTGAATATTTCATTGCACCCCAACCTTCAGGTTTTTTTTGTGCAGAAATATTTGCAAACAACAATCCAAATACCACTACTAAAAGCGTAGTAATTGTAAGGCCTAATCCTAAATAATCTTTTTCTTTGTTGGTAATAAAATGTTCAATAAACTGAGGGTCTTCATAACGTGAAAAAATGTATGCAAAAATACCAGCTAAAATAACCGTAATTGCTATTAAAGTTGTCATAGCTTTGCTTGCAGGTTCAAAAGTAGCATCGCTTTTACCCGAAGGCAATTTTTTTGAAAAAAAGAAAAGTGCAGCAGCCAACAAAAACAAACCACCCACAAACATATAAAGTGTTTTCATTGAATCTAGCGAACCTTCTTTTTGAGCAAATTCTTTAATAAAATCATCGTTAACTCCTGCAACAACTCCAAATAATGCACCTGAAACAACTATTGGTCCAATGGTAGTTCCCAATGAATTTACACCACCTGCTAAGTTTAATCGGTTACTAGCCGAACTTGGTTCGCCTAACGAAGCTGCAAAGGGTTGCGCAGATGTTTGTTGTAACGAAAAGCCAATTGCTACAATAAATAATGCTCCTAAAATCATTAAATAGCTACCTTGTGTTACGGCAAAAATCATTGCGGCAGCACCAAAAGTACTAATAAGTAAGCCGTTAATAATTCCTTTTTTAAAACCCCAAGCGTTTAAAATATCGCTTTTAGCCAAACTGCTAAATACAAATAATAATAATGCTCCAATGTAATATGCGCCATAAAAAGCAAAATCAATAAGCTGACTTTGAAATTGATCTAGTCCAAATTTGGCTTTGCAAAATGGAATAAAAACTCCGTTGGAAGCGCCAATAAAGCCCCAGAAAAAAAACACCGTAATAAGGGTGTATAAATGCGATTTTTGATTTGTAGAATTTTGATTCATGTATTAATTTATTTGCACTCAAATAAGCAAATTCTATTCAAAACAAAAAATTTTATTTTTAAAACCCATTATGTAATATTTTAAATGTTCTTTAAACATTAAACTTGCAAATCGAATTTTTATAAAAAATGCAAATTAGCGAAGCCCAAAAACAAGTAGATGAATGGATAAAAACCATTGGAGTTAGATACTTTAATGAACTGACCAATACCGCTATTTTAATGGAAGAAGTAGGAGAGTTGGCTCGAATAATGGCGCGCAAATATGGTGAGCAAAGTTTTAAAGAAAACGAAAAAGACAACGACCTTTCCGATGAAATGGCTGATGTGCTTTGGGTTTTAATTTGCTTAGCCAATCAAACGGGTGTTGATTTAACGGCTGCATTTGAAAAAAATATGGCAAAGAAAACAAAAAGAGACTCAACTAGGCATTTGGAGAATGAGAAACTTTTGTAATTATGAAATATGAATTATGAATTATGAAATATGAAGTATAAATTAATAACAATTCAACAATTAAGCAATTCAACAATTAAGCAATTCAACAATTAAAAATCTCCAAATCAATAAATCAAAAATCAATAAATAAACTTAAAAACATGAAATACGAAAAACATATATTTATATGTGCCAATCAAAAAGGCGAGGGGAAAACCTGCTGCGGGCAAGATCGTGGTTTAGAACTAGTTGATAAGTTCAGAGAAGTGCTAAAAGAAAATGGCTTGCAAGGTAAAGTGCGTGCGCAGCGAGCTGGCTGTTTGGATGAATGTAAAAACGGACCTTCGTTAGTTATTTATCCTGAAGGTACTTATTATGGAAAAGTAACTCCTGAAAGAGTGGAAGAAATAGTTAAAACACATATTTTAGAAAATAAAATAGTTAAAGATTTAGAGTTAACTTTCGAGAAAGAATAATTTTATTTTTTAAAACATTCTTTTTTCAATTCATTTAAATAAGTTTTTATTTCAGCACTTTTAATTGGGAGTTTTTTTTCGTTAAAATATGTATCTAAAATTTTAAATAATTCTTTTTGATTTGACTTACTTTCTTTTGAAATTCTAATTAAGAGTATGATCCTAATATTTTCTGCAAAAAGTATTTCTAATTCACTGTTATTATTTAACTTTTCAATACTTTTTGAAACTTGAATAAACTTTTCTTTGAAAGTATTAAAATCTAGTTCTTCCTCATTGTTTATATTTACTTTATCAATTAAAATATTCGAGGTTAAATATGGTTTTAATCCGACTTGATCGGTTTCGCTGAAACCTGAACTAAAGTAAATAGTTCGCTCAAATTTATTTTCTCTAAGCATGCTTAAAAATATCCTATCTCCTCTTAATAAGTATTGATTTTTATAACTAGGTTTAACTACCCAAGAAAATTCATTAATTTTTACTGTACTTTTTGGCCATTCGCAATACTCAACAGAATCTAAAACATTTTTTGGGAAGTCAAATTTTACTTTTTTATTATTGCTTAAAAAGCTAGGATACCAATAGGCATTTAATAAACTAATATCTACTAGAGAAACATCAAGCCTATAATTTTCAACATATTGCAAATACCATAACGGAAAAATATAATTGTCGCCCGAAGTAACTAAAATGGCATTTTTATCACATAAATCTAACACTGATTTGTTTACAGATAAAATAAAGTCACTAAATCCACCTCTTTTTTTTCCTTCTTTAAAAGCCCAAATAGCGGAGTCGGGTTTGTTGTTGTAAATATAACTTATAGCTAGTGAACCCCACTCGCTCGAAAGCTTTGAATAGGGGTCTTGAACTATTAATTTACCTTTGTATTTTGGACTTAGTTTATTAACTAATTCAAATTCCAAACTGCTTTTAAGTACTTGAGATAAGCTTGAATTTGTTAAACTTTTTCCGTCAAACGAGTTTATTTTACTATAACAATAACCTAAATAATAATGGGCTTCTGCGCTTTTAGGTATTATTAAAACTGCTTTTTCAAAATAATTAGCTGCAATAACATATTCGGCTTTGGAATAAGCTTCTTTTCCTTTAGTTATAAAAGTACTAAAATTTTCAGTTTGTGCTAAAACGGTGCTTGAAATCAGTGTTAAAATATAAAGTAAAAAAGTTTTCATTCTAATCAATTTTAATAATTTTAAATGTTTGTTTTTCTTTTTTAACTGAAAGCAAATTCAAATAATACATACCACTTTTTAATGATGAAACATCAATTTCAGCCTCTAAACTATAATTACTTCCTTTTAAAACTAATCTTCCATTAGCATCAACAATTTCAAACCTATACTGATACAGTTCTTTATTTTTAATTTTTAAAATATCTTTTACTGGTTGAGGGTAAACTGTTATTTCGTAATCAGCATCTTCGTTTTCAATCACTTTAATTGATGAGTATTCAAAATTACCATTGAAATCAATTTGTTTCAATCTATAGTAAATGTATTTACTTTTAATCTTATCAATTCCTAAATCTATATAAGAATAGTTTTTAATTAAATTACTATTTCCTGACCCAGAAACAACACCAATTTTTTCAAAATTTATATAATCAATGCTTCGTTCAATTTCAAAGCATTTATTATTAAACTCAGATGCTGTTGACCAAATTAAATTGGCATTATTTTTATTTTTTGTTACACTAAAGTTTAAATATTTTACAGGTAAAACCAATATATCAATTCCAACTCCAAACCCACTGAAACCAGTGTTGAATGTTGCACTTATAACAGAATCATTTGTACCCCCATAACTAGAAATATTTTTTGATAATCCATAAACACCATTACTTAAAGTACCTGAAGCAATATTATTTGGACATTTAATAATATTAGTAGATGAAAAATTATTTCCTGTTATAGTCTTCCAACCGTTAATTTCTGCAGCTGTATAAAACATTTTGATATTAAAATTCCCATTAATATTATTATTGGTAGGTGTTACTTTATATGTTTTTTTAATAATTCTTTTTGAAGCAATAGTATTTGTTGAATAATTTGTTGCACCATTTCCTGCACTATCAATATTAACAGTTGTTGCTCCATAATTAAATGAAGAATTATTTATAAGAACTGCCATAATATTGCCATTATTTGAATAAAAAGTATCTATTTCATTTGGGCCAAAATTCATGGTTTTACTTGATATTGAAGTTTCAATTGCAGGTAATGCAAATACGGTTGAGTCTTTAATTAATAAGTTAGAATTACCAGCTAAATCTACAAAACTATTAGCATTGATTGTTAATATTACTTTTCCAAATAATGTGGGCGAAACATTACTTGTATAAGTAAATGGACCTGTTTGAGTAAAGTTATATGATGTTCCATTTGTTATAACAATATCACTATTATTAAAATCAAATATGTTCTCCGAGGCTGTATATTGAACTGAAAAAACACCATTTACACTAGGTTTTGGAATTGATAAAGTTATTCTTGGTTTTATAGTATCAATGAATATAGCATAATCTTCGCTTTCACCATAGCTAAGAACACCGCAGGAAGGGGTTGGATTAGTTGAAAAATTTGTCACCACTCTCAATCTTAAAAATTGATTTGGCAAAGGAGGAGTGCTTAATATATTTATATTACATGATCTTCTTCCAGTTCCTGAACCAATGGTTCCTACCAATTCATTTGGATCAGTAAAAACACCATTATTATTATAATCAATATAAATACTTTGATTTTCAGGATTGGTAGTTCCGGTTGTTACCCAAGCGGTATAAGTAGTTCCTGCTTTTAATGTGGTATTACTTAAACATGAGTAATTTACATTGCTTGGTCCACCTATCGATGAAAGGTTATTTATAGTATTGAGTTCAAACTTTTGAATACCTATTCCATAGGTACCTCCATTAGTTGTGGTTGTAGTTAAGCAAGGAGCAGTAGTTGAAGTTGTATTATTAAAGCTTATACTTTTAATATTTGTACCAGTATTATTACTTGCAATTAATGAAATTAAGTAAGAACCTGAATTGTTGAAAATAATTTCTGCCCTTGTCGAAAATGAATCAGTGCCATTTATAAATTGATATCCTACATTTGGTGTTATAGACCATTTAATAGAAGTTGGTGCATTAATTGAATGGTTGGATAAAATGAATGTATTAGGGCAGCTTTGATTAGAAGTGGATTGCATAGTAAAATCTGCAATTGGCGCTTTTGATATATTGTTATACAAATTTGATTGCCATATTCCTCTTCCATATGTTGAAATATATAACCTACTGTTATTAGTTCCATCATTCATTATTTCCATATCGCTAATTCTTGCTATTGAAGGAAGTCCTGTAACAAATGGAATCCAGTTAACCATTGATGAATTTCGGAAAAAGACACCAAATGCGGTGCATACATACATACTAGAATCAGTGTTTATTTGATCAAGTTCAAATTTTATAAATGAACTAGAAGTTAAGTTTTTGGTTATTTGAGTCCACGTTACACCTTTATTGGCTGATTTAAAAATACGTGTTAAATTGGTTACTACATACACCGAATTTGAATCATAGTCTACTGTTTCAATTTGTTTAATAACTTCACCAGTTATGAATGGGAAACCAGTTAATAAAGAAAATGAAGGAGAACTTGAATTAATATTTTCTGATCTGTAAAAAAGTTGTGGTGAAAAAGCAACGTAAAATGTTCCTGATGCTGGTTTTGAATAAGCCATACATTTTGTACCTGTTTTTACTATTCCACTATTTATAAAAAGTTGATTCCAAATAATACTACTTGTAACTGTTGATCGTAAATTGTTTGTTCTAAGTAAACTGCTATCCATTTCAAACATTGTATTACTGTCTTTAGGATGTGCAAGGTAAATTCCATTATGACCATTTATGGTGCTTGTATTATGTGTTATGATATTCCTTTTCACTCCACCATTTTCATAAACTATACTACTATCAAAATTGTCAAATTCAAAATCACCAGTCCAATCTCCACCGGTTACAGTTGCAAAATTTTTATTAACAGCTACATCTTTACCATTGTCCTGAAGTCCTCCAATTAAATAATCATTTTTAATTCCACTTGCCGCCATTTTATAAAATTCCGATGCACTCAAACCATCTTGAATTGTTGTCCAAGAAGTCCCACCATTCAAAGTTCTATCTATACCCCCATCATGGCTACTGTAAAGTTTGTTATTGTTAAAGGGTGAAAACAAAAAATGATGCTTATCTGCATGAACTCCAAAAGCCCAATGTGAAAGTAAATTAAAAGTGGTTCCTCCATTTGTTGATTTCCATAAATTAATTGCCCCAACATAAATGGTATTAGCATTGGTAGGATCAACTATTATTGCTAAATTATATGCGCCTTGACCATCCATAGTATTACCAATATTTGAATATCCTAAAATATTTGGAGTATCAACTTGTTTGGCAAATGACACACCATTATTTGTTGAGGTATAAATACCTCCAAATGGACTTGTTCCTCCTGTTTTCCAAACAACACAATATATTTTTGATGTATCTGATGGGCAAACTGCTAGCTGAATTCCAGCACAAGTGATAGAGCTATTTAAATTTGATTGAATCCAAGTCTCTCCATTATTATATGATCGATAAAAAAAAGTATTTGTTGAAGCATAAACAATTGTACTACTTTGAGGTCTATAACTTAAATCTCTGTAACTTGAATTTACAGTTGTTTTTTTTACCCAAGTTGAGCCACCATTTATAGTTTTGTAAATTCCATCTTTACATGCAGCTATTATAGTTTGTGTATCACCTGGAGTAAATTGCATTTTTGAAACCAATATATTTCCCATTCCACTATTAAATTGGTTCCAAGTAATTCCTCCATTAGTAGTTTTATAAACACCTAAACCATTTCCATCATAATTGGCATCGCCTGTTCCTAAATACATAACTTTAGGATTAAGAGGATTGATTAATAATGACGCACAAGCAGTTAAAGGTAAATTGTCACAAATTGGTGTCCAAGTGCTTCCTTCGTTTGAAGATTTAAAAACTCCTCCTGAGGCAGAAACAGCATATAAAATATTGCTATCTGTTGGGTGATAAACCAATTGAGAAACCCTTCCCATCCCAGTTGTTTGTATACTTGGATTTGATGGAAATTTTATTGGACCAACTTGAGTAAAACTAGCAATGTTTTGAGCAAGGGATATTTTTAAAATAAAAATAAACAAAAAGGTAGTTTTTATTTTCATTTTGCATCTCTCATTTTAGTTGACAATTCAATAATTTCTTCCTGACTCATTATTGTTCCATCTGGTTTAACTAAGTCTTTATATTTCTCTTTCCAATTTAAAAACCTTTTATATTCATATACCAATTCAATCGGTTTTTTCTTTTCACTTTCTTTTTTGTCTTTTTCAAAAATATCAATTCCTTCTCCGTCTTTTTCAGTGGGTCTTTCTCTATCACTCCAATATTTTTCAAATGCATCAATCGCTAAATAATAATTAGCCTTTGGGTCGTCCATCATAGCAATCCAATAAGGGAAGTTTGATAGCGTATCTATATTTTTACTGGCTATTTCATCAGTTTTGTTTGTAGATTTAGATTTGCAATTTCCAAAAATAAAAAGTAATGAAATTGAACTTATAACTAGAATTATATTTTTCATAACTGTAATTTTTTGTAAAAATAAATTTAATTTCTATAATTAATCATTGGCTAACAATAATATTCAATAAAAATATTTTATTACTTGAAAGAGACAAGTAATTATAATTATAATAATAACTATATATTTAAAATACAATTCAGAGATATATGTTAAAATAATTTTTCCTATCCAAGAACCTAAAACGCTAATCATTATTAAAAAAGGAATATAGATAATGTATTTTGTTAAAAAATATCCATTATAAATATATACTATCGATCTGCTCAAATCTACACCTAAGTCAATAATTGCTGATGTTGATATATAAATATTTTTAGGCAGGTTAAAAGCTGCTAACGTTAATCCCCTTAATGCACCTCCAGTTCCAATCAATCCTGCTAAAAAACCAGAAGATATCCCTCCTATAATTAGGTTTCTATCGTTTTGTTCTATTGGACTATTTATTTTGTAAACTAAAAAAAATGCAAAGAATACAAGCATTATATTCATTAATAATTCCGATTCTTTTTGTGGAATATGTTTTGTTAAAATTGCACCTATTATAACAAATATAACAGCAGGAATTCCAAGTTTTAAAATTAGTCTCTTATCAACACCTTTTTTAAAAAGTACTATTTTTGAAATATTACTAAATACATGAAATACTGCAGTGATTCCTAAAACTGAATTAAAATCAAAAAATAATGATGCCAATGGAACAAATAGTATTGATGAACCAAAACCACTTACAGTTCCAATTATTTCTGCTAATAGAGCTAATATAAATAATAAATAATAGTTTAATTCCATATCATTATTTTATTATGCAATTTATTTTATTCTTCTGCACATTTCTTAATGATTTGAATCAAATCATAATCATTGTAATTACTCAAAAGTAATAGCTTGTTTTTAATACAATTTTGTTTTAAAAATTGAGCTTTTATCGAACTTAAACCAGTAATTTTTTCAATTAAATCAAGTGGAACCCTTTCATCAATTTCAATATTTTTGTTGTAAAGGGTTATTATTTGTAATAGTTTTTCATTGCTTTTACCCTTATCAGAATATTTATACCAAGCTTTATAAATTAATCCTTCCACTCCAATTCCTCCATTTGATATAAGTTTGGGTTTCGACATTTCTTTTATGTTTTCAGCTTTCTTGTTGTTATTTAACAAAGTATCGTGTTTCATTAGGTTGGCATAAGCCTTTGCAATCGAATCGTTTCTATATCGGCTATTTACTTTTATATCTTTCAATAAGTTTTCTTTTCGTTTTAAAAAAATATCAAATGGTTTTATTTCGAAAAAAATAGCTTTCGATACTATAAAAGTATCAGTCTTATATGCAAGGCGAGACACCAATAAACTATCACCAATGCTTGCCATTAGCTGAAAAGCCCCAAACTCGTTTGCAGTAATTGATTTTTGGGTGTTTAAATTAAAAATAATGGTAAACGATAAAGTTTGTTTTTCGGCATTGCGAACAAAACCTTTTAAAATCTTGGTTTCCTGCGCAAATAAGTTACTAATGAATAGTGAAAATATAATTGTAATAATTTTTTTCAATAGTTTTATTTTATTAAACCAATAAACGAATTAAGTATATTTTAGTTACATCTATATAAAATTATTGAACACATTAATTATAAATCATTTTAAAGTTACAAGTATGCAACGTATTTTCGCCCAAAATTATATTACATTGTATAAATTACTTCTTAAAATTTTGTTCCTAATGCCAGCTGAAACTGCGCATTATTTCTCGTTAAATTCGTATAAAATTCTTTGCAAGTTGCCTTTAGTACGCCAAATGGTGTCGGGTATTTTTAGGGTAAATAACCCAGTACAATTTTTAGGTTTAACTTTTTACAATCCCATAGGTTTAGCTGCCGGGTTTGATAAAAATGCTAAGTATTTAAGCGAGTTAAGTTCGTTAGGTTTTGGCTTTATTGAAATAGGAACTGTAACTCCATTGCCACAAAATGGAAACGATAAACCTCGTTTATTCCGTTTGCCAAAGGATGAATGCATTATTAATCGAATGGGTTTTAATAACGATGGGTTGGATGTAATTAAGGAACGTTTGGCTAATCGTCCAAAAGACTTAATAATTGGTGGAAATATTGGTAAAAATAAAATTACACCCAATGAAAATGCCAAAGACGATTATTTAAAATGTTTTGTAGGTTTATACGTTTTGGTTGATTATTTTGTAGTAAATGTAAGTTCACCCAACACCCCAAATTTGCGTGAGTTACAAGATAAAAAGCCACTTTCCGAAATACTTTTAGCGTTAATGGAAGAGCGCAAAAATTTTATTGACAAAGGCAATATTCAGAAACCGATTTTGTTAAAAATAGCCCCCGATTTAACCCAATCGCAATTAGATGATGTAATAGAAATTGTGCAGTCAACAAGAATAGATGGTTTGGTTGCAACTAATACTACTATTAGTCGAGATAATTTATTAACCGATAAAACCGAAGTAACACAAATGGGAGCAGGTGGTTTAAGTGGTAAAATATTATCCCAAAGATCAACTGAAATAGTTGCTTATATAAAGGAAAAATCAAACAATAAAATCCCAATCATTGGCGTTGGAGGAATTCATTCTGCTGAAACTGCAAAAGAAAAAATAGATGCAGGAGCGGGATTAATTCAACTATATACAGGCTTTATTTATGGTGGACCAGCTTTAATAGTGCAATTAGCCAAAACAAAAATTTAAGTAATAAAACATTGAATATAATACATTTAACGCAATCAGCTATTGAAGCTATTAACGATTATAAATTAAACTTACAAATTCCTGAAACCCATTTTTTAAGGATTGGGATTAAACAAAAAAACGCAACCGATAAAGGTTTAATCATTGGTTTTGATGAACCTACTGATAAAGATAAAACTACAGAAATTGATGGAATAAAAATAGTTTACAGTCCTGCACAAGCATTGTTTTTTGCAGGTATGCAAATTGATTTTTTGGAACGTGATGGTAAAAAAGGTTTTGAGTTAATAGAGAAAAAGAATTAACTCTTTACTGTTCTTTTCCTATCTCTTTTCTCTATATAATTATTCAATGCATCTTTGCTTGTATACCAATTTTTACCTTCTTTAAATGCATCAATTTTTCCTTGCCTAGCTAGTAAACTAACATATTCTTGTCCGTAATGAACATCGGGCTCGCTAACTATACTCGATATGGGTTGGTAATCATCATAAGTATTGTTTAAATTACTCAGGTAAATATCAATAGAGCGCTCTAAAGCTTGCATAACCAAAAGTACTATTTTTGAGTAATCACCATTATTGGCTTTGTTCAATGCATCGTAATATTTTTTTCGGTCGTTTTTTAAAATAATAGCAGGTGGAAACCCAAGTTTCATCAAATACAAATTAAATACTAGCCTTACCGTTCTTCCGTTTCCATCAAAAAAAGGATGAATCCAAACAAAACGATGGTGGAAAACAGCAGCTTTTACAATTGAATTTATTTTTACAGTTTTATCATTTAACCATTCAATTAAATCGGTCATTAAGCCATCTATTTTTAAAGCATTTGGTGGAATAAAATTAGCACCCGAAATCCTTACACCGGCATTGCGATAACGACCAGCGAATTCTTTCTCTATTTTTTGTAAAACCATGCCATGGATAGTTAATATATCTTTATCTGTTAAAATATAGTTGCTACTTACTAAACTTTCTACAAAATCAATAGCATCATGATGGTTCACTGCTTCAAAATGCTCTCGCAACGATTTTCCTTTAATGGTAAAACCTTCTTCAATAACCATTTTGGTTTCTTGTAGTGTAAGCGTATTTCCTTCTATGCTATTGGAATTATAGGTCCACTCCATAGTTAAACTCTCTTTTATATTTTTAAGGGCTGCAGCGGGAAAAGGGCGCAAAGCATCAAGCTGACTTTTTTTATCGGCTATGCGTTCAAGGTATTTCTCAATTCCTTCAAATTCATAATTATAGTTTTTCCATTCCACCCCACAAATATAGTATTATCGGTAAAAATAAAAAATATTTCTTACCGATATTAATAGTTTTACAAAACCACACAAAAAAACCTGCTTCATTTTACTAAAGCAGGTTCTTTATTTGGTTTTGCTTGTGGCAAGAAGCTAGCTGCCAGTCGCTATTTTCTCATAATCGTTTCGTCTCTATCTGGTCCAACCGAAATAGTATCCACTTTAATTCCTATTTGCTCTTCTACAAATTGCATATAAGTTTTAAAAGTTTCAGGTAAGTCATCGTAGTTTTTTATTTTACTTAAATCGCCTGTCCAACCTTTAAAGCTTTGGTATTGAGGATTAATATTGGCATCTACCAAGCTGTAAGGAATTTTATCACTTACAGTTCCGTCAATTTCGTAAGCATGGCAAACAGGAATTTCGTCTATTCCACTCAATACATCGCTTTTGGTACAAATTAAATCAGTTACACCATTTAGCATAATGCTGTATTTTAAAGTTGGTAAATCTAACCAACCTGTTCTACGCGGGCGACCAGTTGTTGCTCCAAACTCATGTCCAAGTTGGCGTAATTCTTCACCTTGTTCATTATCTTGTTCAGTAGGGAAGGGGCCGCTACCAACGCGAGTACAATAAGCTTTAAAAATTCCGTAAACTTTTTTTATTTTTTGCGGAGCAACACCTAAACCATTACAAACTCCACCTGTAATGGTATTTGATGAAGTAACAAAAGGATAAGTTCCATAATCAATATCCAATAAAGTACCTTGAGCACCTTCGGCCAATACTTTTTTTCCTTGATTCATTAAATCGTCTAAGAAATACTCAGTATTTACAATTTTAAATTGCTTTAAAAATTCAATGGCTTCGAAGAATGATGGCTCATGTTCCTCCATATTATATGGATGTAAAAATCTATCCAATAAAGTTCTATGATTTGCAGCAACCACCTCATATTTTTGATTAAAATTAGCTGCTAAAATATCACCAACGCGTAAACCACTTCTACCAATTTTATCTTGATAAGTTGGGCTAATTCCACGCAAGGTTGAACCAATTTTATGTTCACCTTTGTTGGCTTCGCTTGCCGCATCTACCAAACGGTGAGTTGGTAAAATAATATGTGCTTTTTCCGAAATGTATAAATTTACCAACGGTTCAGCACCACCTAAGGTAATTTTTTCAATTTCTTTTTTAAAGGTAATGGGGTCAATTACTACACCACTGCCAATAATATTAATGCAATGTTTGTGGAAAATACCTGAAGGAATAGTATTTAAAACATGCTTTTGTCCGTTAAATTCAAGTGAATGTCCCGCATTTGGACCACCTTGAAATCTTGCTACCACATCGTACTGGGGAGTTAATACATCAACTATTTTACCTTTACCTTCATCGCCCCATTGCAGGCCTAATACTACATCTATCATATTTCTATTGCTTCTAGCTACTGGCTTCTAGCCCCTAGCTTTTATTACTAATTTATTATACTATCAACTATCAACTATCAACCGACAACCATCAACTAATAGTCAGGTTTTGGAACTACTTTATTACAAGTTAAACAATTTCTATTTTCGTCCATTTTGGGGTTTCCAAAAAGGTATAACGAGTGATTGGTTACTTCAAATTGCATCAAATCACCCATCATGGTTTTTATTTGATGAATTCTTGGATCACAAAACTCTAAAATATTGCTGCAAATATTGCAAATCATGTGGTCGTGTTGCCTAAATCCATACGAACGTTCAAAACGAGCTAAGTTTTTTCCAAATTGATGTTTAATTACCAAACCACAATCCAAAAGTAAATCCAAAGTATTATATACAGTTGCTCTGCTTACCCGATAATTTCTTTTTTTCATGTGTTCAAACAAGGTTTCTACATCAAAATGCTCTTTATTGCTATAAATTTCATCGAGTATGGCAAAACGTTCAGGGGTTTTACGCTGCTCGTTTTGCTCTAAAAAAACAATGAATTTTTGCTTTACCTCTTCCTTAATTTGATCGTTGCTCATTAAAAGTTATTGCACAAATTTTAATCTTCAAATAAAAACGTTATAACTTGCCTTTCAAAACAATGTTGATTCTTTGTTGAAGTAATTTTTAAAACACATTATAATGATATTATATCATAAATACAAAGTATAGGTATTTAATAAATTTAATTTAGTAAAAAGACTTAACTAATATTTTAACTTGATTTGTTGCTTTCAGTGTGTTTATTTGCTATTCAATGTTTATGAATAAATTACAGTTTAAAATTTTTTTTCTATTTATTTTAATTTGGTCTAATTATGTAAGTTCAAGTTGCTCAGCAGTTAATATTGATTCGTTATATAAAAACCCTCCTAAAACTAAACATTTTCAAAAACTTTCAGTTGAGGGACATTCATTTATTTACGGCCTTTTTAATTCGATTGGTTATTTAAAAAAATTTGGCAATCCAGTAATGAATTTTCCAACATCATTAAAAGAATATTTTAGTTTGCAAAAACAACAAATTAAAAAATTACCTCAAGCCAATAGTGCTGATAGTAATGAAGTTAAACTAAATATTATTGGCGATATCATGTGGATGAGAAATAATTGGGATAATTTTATGGATAGTTCAGTTCAATCAAAAATAAAAAATTGTGATTTATTGCTTGGAAATTTAGAAACGATTATAGATACCACGAAAGCAGTTAATAAATTTTGGTTCGACTACAGAACATATAATTCCGATAAGCAATTAATTGATTTTTTACCAGCTTCAAAATCAATGCTTTCAATAGCAAATAATCATAGTTTGGATAGAGGATATGAATCGCTTTTAAATACTGAAAAACTTTTAATAAACCGAAAGATTGCGGTGAATGGCATAAATAAAATCAAAAAATATACTTCCATCACCATTAAAGGAATAAAAATTGGATTTTATGCTTGTATTTGGGGGTTAAACAATCCAAAAGCAGAACATCAGGATAAATTAAATATTCAAAAAGGAATTGCACCTTATAATAATAATCCAGTTAATACTGATGAAGCTATATTGGCGCTTAAACAAATGCACGATGATGGCATTGAATTTAAAATATTATTTATTCATTGGGGTTATGAATACGAGTTTTATCCTCGCAACAATATTATGAAACTAGCACATCAATTAGCTCAAGCTGGCTTTAACATGATAATTGGCTCCCATCCTCATGTTTTTCAACCAGCTGAACTTATTTTTTCGCCTAAAAACAATTTAGACTCTCTGCCACAAGTTACTTTGGTTAATTATTCATTAGGTAATTTTTGTACCAGCATGTATAGCATTGAAACCAGAATTGGAGTAATAGAAAGTGTAAATTTAAAAAGAAATAATTTAGGAAAAATAGAAATAACCATGCCTAATTATGAGTTTGTTTATAATATGCCTCATATTGGTAAAAGGAAACGCAAATTATTGATCCTGGCAGATTATATGAAGCTTTATCCAAAAGAAGCTAATTCCAAGTTTAAAGAAAGGATGATAGAAATAATGAATATTTTAAAACTTTAGATGTTTTGAATTAATATTTCTAATTCCAGAAGAAAGCGTTAATAAAAGTTCAATAATATTTTTAGTAACATAATTTAGTAACATATTAATATGTATAGAGCTATAATTAAAAATCACTAAATTCAACTAAAACACTAATTATTTTTAATGCTTAAAATCACTATACTACTTTGAAAATAAAATTTGATTTATGCTTGTAAATATTATTTTTGCACCACCAAAAAATTAAAATAATCATATAATTATGTCAAAATCAGGAGTTGTAGCTCAGGTAATTGGTCCAGTTGTAGATGTGAGTTTCACAGCTAGCAATGAAGGCTTACCAAAAATTTTAGATGCACTTTATATTACCCGCCCCGATGGTTCACGTTTAATTCTTGAATGTCAAAGACATTTGGGTGATAACATGGTTCGTGCTATTGCAATGGAAGCAACAGACGGATTAGTTCGTGGAATGGAAGTAGTGCCAATGGGAACTCCAATTTCAATGCCAATGGGTGAGCAAATTAGAGGTAGATTATTTAATGTGGTAGGTCAGGCAATTGATGGTATGAAAACTATGGATGCTAGCCAAGGCCAACGTGCTATTCACCAAAATCCTCCTCGTTTTGAAGACTTAACAACAAACGCAGAACCATTATTTACAGGTATTAAAGTAATCGATTTAATTGAGCCATATGCAAAAGGTGGTAAAATTGGATTGTTTGGTGGCGCGGGTGTTGGTAAAACAGTTTTGATTATGGAACTAATCAACAACATTGCAAAAGCATACGAAGGTATGTCGGTATTTGCTGGTGTTGGTGAACGTACTCGTGAAGGAAATGATTTATTACGCGAGATGATTGAATCGGGCGTTATTAAATATGGTAAAGAATTCCAACATGATATGGAAGAAGGCGGTTGGGATTTATCTAAAGTTGATTACAGCGAATTAGAAAAATCGCAAGCAACCCTTGTTTTTGGTCAAATGAATGAGCCTCCTGGAGCTCGTGCTCGTGTTGCATTATCAGGTTTATCGGTTGCGGAATACTTCCGCGATGGTGATGAAAAATCTGGTGGACGCGATATTTTATTCTTCGTTGATAATATTTTCCGTTTTACGCAAGCAGGTTCTGAAGTTTCAGCTTTATTAGGTCGTATGCCTTCAGCGGTAGGTTACCAACCAACTTTAGCTTCTGAAATGGGAGCAATGCAAGAACGTATTACTTCAACAAAACGTGGTTCAATTACTTCGGTGCAAGCAGTGTATGTTCCTGCGGATGATTTAACAGATCCAGCTCCAGCTACTACATTTGCGCATTTAGATGCTACAACCGTATTAAGTAGAAAAATAGCTGAATTAGGTATTTACCCTGCGGTTGATCCATTAGATTCGACTTCACGTATATTAACTTCTGCAATTGTTGGAGATGCTCATTACAATTGTGCTCAACGAGTAAAATTAATTTTACAACGTTACAAAGAATTACAAGATATTATTGCCATTTTAGGTATGGACGAACTTTCGGAAGATGATAAACAAACTGTTTATCGTGCGCGTAGGGTTCAACGTTTCTTATCACAGCCTTTCCACGTAGCTGAACAGTTTACTGGATTAAAAGGGGTGTTGGTTCCAATTGAAGAAACAATCAAAGGATTTAACATGATTATGGATGGTAAATTAGATCATTTACCTGAAGCAGCTTTTAACTTAGTTGGTAGCATTGAAGATGCTATTGAAAAAGGTGAAAAAATGTTAGCAGAATCAAAATAATAAACTTAGTTGATAGTTGATAGTTGTCTGTTGATAGGCGCTAACAACTGTCAACCAATAACTAACAACTATAATGCAATTAGATATAATAACAGCCGATAAAACTCTTTTTAGTGGAGATGTAAATATTGTAACTTTACCTGGAACTGATGGAACTTTTCAAGTTTTAAAAAATCATGCTGCTTTGGTTAGTAGCCTAACTAAAGGACAAGTTATAGTTAAAAGTACTGAAAATGGAGAAGAAAGTTTTGAAATTACTGGTGGTATTTGTGAAGTTTTAAATAACAAAGTAGTAGTTTTGGCTTAGTTATTACAAATATTTTTTAAAAACCTGTTATTTAATAAAGTAACAGGTTTTTTTGTGTAATAATATTTATTGAAAATTTATAAATTGCACAAAAAAAAATTGTTATGAAAAATATTCTTGTAGTTGCAATTCTATTATTTTCCATGCATTTAAATGCACAAACTTTTCAATTGGGCATAAAAGCAGGTTTAACCAATACCCAAATTATTGGCGCTGATTTTAAAAACTTTGAAATCCCTTCTTCAACAAATGGTATATTAATTGGTGCTTTTAGCCGAATTGGTTTTGCGGGCATGTTTGTTCAGCCCGAAATTTGTTTCCGAAATTTAAATTTTACAGTTAATAGTAATGGCACTTCAAGTTCATCTAGCGCTGCAACTAAGCTAAATTACATTGATATTCCTTTATTATTTGGTAAAAAAGTATTGGGTGTAATCAATGTATGCGCAGGTCCTAATTTACAGTTTTTGATTAATCAAGATTTATCTGCTTCTAATACCTCTAATTTGGCTACCGGAAAATATAACGACTTTGTGGTAGGAGCGCAAGTTGGGGTAGGTTTTGATGTTTGGAAACTTTGCTTTCATGCTCGATATGATTTTAGCATTAATAGTATTGGAAATGCTGCAAGAGCAGTAAATACTCAAAATGTTGATTTTAGTTCACGTGCTTCTATGTTGCAATTTACAATTGGTTATAAATTTGTAGATCTTTAAAGTGAACATTGAAGAATTAAGAGATTTTTGTATTTGCAAAAAAGGAGTGGAAGAAACTTTTCCATTCGATAATGACACATTGGTTTTTAAAGTTATGGGTAAAATGTTTGCTTTAAGTTCTATAAAAAATCCCAATAGTGTTAATTTAAAATGCAACCCTGAAAAAGCGATTGAATTGAGAGCTAGTTTTGGAGCTATAATTCCTGGTTACCACATGAGTAAAGTGCATTGGAATACCATAAGTTATAATGAAGATGTTAGCGACTCTCTAATTTTAGAATTGGTAGATCATTCTTATCAATTAGTGGTATCGTCATTAACCAAAAAGCTTAAAACAGAATTGGATTTGATGTAAAATAGCCACAGATTTCACAGATTACACAGAAAAACTTGCTAATACAACTATTTTTTATGGTACAAAAGGCATTAATAAATCAATAAAATCTGTGGCAAAAGTGTTGTTATTTTCAAATCTATTAACAAATAAATTTATCTTTACAATCTGTGAAATCTGTGGCAAAAGTGTTGTTTACAAATCTATAACAAATAAATTTATCTGTGCAATCTGTGTAATCTGTGGCAAAACTATAGCAGAATCACATCCCTAATTCCTTAATAAAAAACTGAAATGGTAAAAAAGTATTGATGCCATTTGCAATATAAATAGGCCCAATATTTCCTTGTAAAATAATTTTAATAGGATTGGTAAAGCGCAATTCAAATTCACTTATGCTTTGCAAGCAAGCACCACAAGGCATTACGGGTTGGTTAACTTCATAATTATTTGAAAACGCAGTTATAGCCATTGCCATTATGGGTGTTTTTGGAAAATTAGCACCTGCGTAAAAAATAGCTGTTCTTTCTGCACATAACCCACTTGGATATGCAATGTTTTCCTGGTTATTTCCTAAAACAATTTCGCCATTTTCTAATATCAATGCACAACCAACATTAAATTTTGAGTAAGGTGCATACGCATTTTTAGCAGCTTCTTTGGCTTTTAGTAATAAGTTTTGCTCCTCTTCGGTTAATTCGGTTTCTGAGTTATATTTATGAATAATAGATTCTTTTTTAATAATTTCCATTAATCAATAATACATTTTTAATTACCATTTTAAAAATACCATACATGAAAAAGTGTTTATTTAAAATCTTTTAATTGATGTAATATTGTGTCATTAAATTTTATCAATGATTTTTACCGATACACATACCCATTTATACTCCAAAGATTTTGAAACTGATAGCACTCAATTAATAGAAAAGGCTATTAAAAATGGGGTTACGCGTTTGTTTATGCCCAATATCGATTTACATAGCATTCAACCCATGTTAGATTTGGTGTGGCAGTTTCCCGAAAACTGTTTCCCAATGATGGGGCTTCATCCTTGCTCGGTGGATGCAAATGTGGAGGCGCATTTGTTTCAAATTCAAAAATGGTTTAAAAAACGCAAGTTTTATGCGGTAGGAGAAATTGGCTTAGATTTTTATTGGAGTACTGAGTTTAAAGAACAACAAATAATGGCTTTTAAAAAGCAGTGTTTGTGGGCCATTCAGCAAGATTTACCCATTAACATTCACTCCCGAAATGCTACACCTGATGTAATTGAAATTTTAAAAGAAATGAAACATCCAAAATTGCGTGGTATTTTTCATTGTTTTAGTGGCAATGCCAATGAAGCCAATGAAATAGTTAATTTAGGATTTTACTTAGGAATAGGTGGAGTGCTTACTTTTAAAAACTCAGGATTAAGCGAAGCCATTGAAGCAATAGATTTAAAACACATTGTGTTGGAAACCGATGCTCCTTACTTAGCCCCAGTGCCTTTTAGGGGCAAACGCAACGAAAGTTTTTACATAATAGAAGTAGCAAAAAAACTAGCTGAACTTAAAAAAATGGGTTTAGCACAAGTAGCCGAAATTACTACCGAAAACAGTAAGTTGGTTTATGGGATTTAGTATTGAAAGCTAGCGCAAGCGTCCGCTTGTGCTTTACTATCTGAAGAGTTAGCGAAGCGCTCTTCGGATTTTAAATGAATGTAGTGTTTCCGACACGGGCAATTACAAATGATTCTGGAGACTCATTTGTAATTTTAAAATCCGTAGTCCCCTTTGCTATGGCTTGGCGGAGACTACGAATAGTAGGGCAGTTATAAATATCTTTTTCATTTCTATTGTATTTTTAATACTGCTATCTGTGGTTTATCAATTAAATATTCTACTGTATAAGTTGCCCCTTCCTTGAAGTTTTTCCCTTTGGGGTAATGCTGGAATTTTTTATATTCAATTCCTTTTATTGTATATTCGAATCGAAAAGTATATGAATCAACTTGTATGATTCTTCCAGATGTTATACTTGTTTTATCTGATGTTTTAAAAAAGGGTTCTTCATAAATAATTCTGCTTGATGATGGGTCAGTTCTGTCATATCTAATTTTAAATTTCTCTCCAATTACTATATCGTCTGAATATGAACTTTCTCTTTTTTGATAGCGATTTCCTTCTATATAATATTCTGCAACTACATAACTTCCTTTCATACTGCCTGTTTTTATTATAATCCCTTCAACAATACATTCATTTTCTTTTATTTTTTCAACTTCCTTTTTATCGTAATAAACACCAATTTGAGCGATAAAATAAAATACTCCAAACGAAATAGCACAAGAAATTACAATCCAAAACATTTTTTTAAAAATGTCTAGAGTCGTTAGTTTTTTATTAACGGCTTTGGTAATTGCCACACGTTGCTTTTTATTCATTTCTAATTATATTTTTTAATTTGTAAAACTGCTTTAGCAGTTTCAGATGTTTTATTTTCAACAGCTTCTTTTATTACGGAAGTACAACTATCCCTAGCGAAGCGCTCTATGGATTTAAAAGAAATTTAGTGTCTTTGATACGGGCTAATAAAACGAGTCATAAACTATTTTTTCATTTATTAATCCGTAGTCAGATAGCTATTTGACAGCAATTTAAATTCCCAATACACAAGACTACGAACATTGAATAGTCTTATTATTACTTTTTATTTTAACAAAAATAGTCACTACAAATTAGATAAAAAATATTTTGAGTTTTTATTTGCCAGCTGCCCATTGCTTATTACTTATTTTTCCTTTTAAATAAATATGCTTAGTTATTGAAATCGAAACTTTATTTTGCAGTGCAATTCATACATAAGCTTTTAATTAAAAATGACACTAACCGAAAATATAAAAATAGCTTTTACCTCCATTGGTGCTAATAAAACCAGGGCAGTAATTACTGCTTTAATTATTTCGATTGGAATAATGGCATTGGTTGGTATTTTAACTGCTATTGATGGCATGAAAGTGAGCATTAACAAAAGTTTTAATAATATAGGTGCCAATACTTTTAACATTAAAAACAGGGGAAACAATGTACGGTTTGGAGTTAAAGGCAAACCACAAAAAAAGTACAGCACCATTACCCAACAACAAACTGAACGTTTTGCTGAACAATATAGTTTTCCTTGCAAATTCTCTACATCAATAAACGCAAGCTGGACAGCCACTATAAAATATGAAAGCAATAAAACTGAACCTAATATTATGGTTTTGGGTAGCGATGAAAATTATATTCAAGTTGCCTCTTACGAATTAGATTATGGAAGGAATTTTTCAAAACAGGATGTTATATCGGCAGCTAATGTGGCTATAATTGGTAAAGAAGTAAAAGAAAAAATATTTAAAACCAAAATGCCAATTGGTGAGTTGATATCGGTTGGTGCAGCAAAATACAGGGTTATTGGCGTGTTAAAAGAAAAAGGTTCCAGCATGGGTTTTGGTGGCGATAGGATGGTAATAGTGCCAATAAATAATGCTTACCAAGTATTTTCGGAAAAAAGCATGAGTGCTGTTGTTACTGTGGCTGTGCCTAGCGTTACCAATATTGATATGGCAGTAGATGAAGCAATAAGTGTTTTTAGAAGAATTAGGGGTTTAAGGGTAAATGAGCCTAATAATTTTGAAATAATGAAAGCCGATAATGTAGCTAGCCAAGTAATTAGTCAGCTAAGTTTTATAACCATTGCAGCAACTGTTATAGGGTTTATTACCTTGTTAGGAGCAGCCATAGGGTTAATGAATATAATGTTGGTTTCGGTAACTGAACGCACAAGGGAAATTGGAATTAGAAAATCGTTAGGAGCAACACAAGAAAATATAAAAAGACAATTTTTAATTGAAGCGTTGGTTATATGCCAATTGGGCGGAATTGGTGGAATAATTTTAGGTATAGTGGTTGGCAATATTGTTACCTCGTTTATTGGTGGAGGTTTTATAATTCCTTGGGCTTGGATAGGATTGGGGTTATTTTTATGTTTCGTGGTAGGCATTTCATCAGGTTATTATCCAGCCAAAAAAGCCAGTAAGCTAGACCCAATAGAAGCACTTAGGTTTGAGTAGTTTTTAGTTCACAGTTTTTAGTTTTTAGTTGATATAATTTTAATTAAACAATTAACCAATTAACCAACTAACCCATTAACCAATTAACCAATTAACCAATTAACCAATCAACCAACTAACCAATTAACCAACTAACCAACTAACCAATCAACCAATTAACCAACTAACCAACTAACCCATTAACCAACTAACCCATTAACCAATTAACCAACTAACCAATTAACCCGTCAACCAATTAACCCGTCAACCATAAGTCCTACCTATCAAACTCGCGCCTAGCCATATTAAATCGTACACCAAAATTAAAAAACATATTTTCCGAAATAAGCGCTTTTAAAGCACTATTGCTGTAACGGTAAGTAAAACCTGCATCAATAAATAAATTATGTTTTAACATGAACGATGCCATTCCATCAATGTATAAAACTTTAGTAATTTGCCCTTGAGTAATTTCATTTCCGTAAATTGGAATAGTGGATGAACGATAACTTAATTGTATATTTTGACCAACATTTCCTCCTAAAGTATCGTAACCAATGGCATAATAAATTCCTTTGAAACTTAAATTCAATTTATTGCTTGGTTGGTATCTTAAAATACCAATTAATTCGTAAAAATTAGCACCTAGCGGATGAGCCAGAGGTTGGTTGTAATTGGTATGGGTTTGAAGTGACGAGTAAGAGGTATACATATATGGCCTACATACATTTAATTCGCCTTGAACATCTAAGTTATTAATTCCAAAAACATCAATGTATTTCAAACCCAATTGATAAGCCCATTTATTTCCCCACCAACCCTTATTGTTTATTATTTCATCTAACACTAATTCGCTTAAAACCAATTGACCATAAAACGAAAAATGATTGGCAAAATTGTATTTGAAATTAGTTCCCAATACCGCTTTATCGGTACTGTTTAATCCGTTTTCAATTGATTTATAAAATATAATTGGATTTAAGTAATTTACTTCAAACCCGGTATTGGTATAACCGCTATCTCTTTGAAAAATAATTGTTTCAAAAATTCCAATATTAAATTTTTTACCAATATTAACCGAAAGATGATGAGTAGCTGAATAGTGGCGAGGCTGAATGGTGTATGAACCTCCAATAAAATTTCGGTATTCACTAAAAATATTGGTGTAATTAATTTTCCAAATTCGGGTATTTAATCTGCAATAAAAATTGTCGACTGCATTGTTTGATATGATAAAACTTCTTGCTCCATCGCCTATAAATTGCCTGCCATGTCCAAGTTGAAAGTCCATGTATTTATTGGCAGAAATACTGAAATAACCGCTTGATAGAAAATAATCTATTTGATTTTTATCTGAGCTTTTAGTAAAACCAATTCCTTGAAAAGTTTTTAATCTTTGGTATTCTTCTATTTGAGCTGGAATAGGTCTTAAAATTTCATCACTTACTTGGGTGTAAAACCCAATTTTATCAGTAATATTTCCCCTTATTTCAATTCCTCTGTTATTAATCACAGCTGGCTTTCCTAAGTAATCAATAGTGCTTAAATAATACATAGAAACTGGATTTACTACTAAGTTAAAATCGGGAATTTGAACGGAGTAAAAAGCAGCTTTTTGTTTGTATAATTGCTTTAAAATAGGTTTTCTCGAAGTAGTTAAATCATTATTTGCCCATTCAAAATTGTCAGTTAACAAATACTCTAAGTTAAATAAATCTTGTTTTGATAAATTGGTATCGTTTTTATATAAATTATTGGCAAATTCTGCAATTGATTTTCTTCTATAACTTTTATTGCTGGTATGAAAATAGGCATTGTTTAAAGTACTATTTTTTATCTCAAACCTATCAATAATGTGATTGTAAAATGCACTATTGGGAATATAAGTATGTTGTGCAAATACTGCTTTTGCTACCAAAAATGTTAAACCAAAAAGTAAATATTTTTTTAAAACCATTATTGCAAAAATGCACATTTTAACCAATTTATTGTTTTTTTTATTTCAATTAGTAAAGCATTTAAAAGAAATAGTTTCAAAGGGAAACAATTGATTTATATTGCAAAACATATATGAAGCACCTCCATAGTTTAAAAGACATCATTATATTTGAAGATGAGCATTTTGTATTTATAAACAAACCAGCATTTTATTCGAGCCTTGACGATAGGCATGACGATAATTTAAGCATTATAAAATTAGCAAAAAAATACAATGAAGATTTAAGACTTTGCCACCGATTAGACAAAGAAACAAGTGGAATTTTATTATTGGCTAAAAGCGATGAAGCTTACAGAGAAATGGCAATAAAATTTGAAAAACGGGAAGTAGATAAAACTTACCACGCTATAGTTGCGGGGCAATTAATGGTGCAAAATCAAGAAATAGTTTTGCCACTTGGGCAAACAAGAAAAGGCTTGGCTTTTGTCGATAAAAAAGAAGGAAAACCATCTACTACCATAGTTTCAACTCTAAAGCTATACAAACATTTTACATTATTGGCTTGTAAGCCGGTAACTGGCAGGTTACATCAAATACGAATTCACTTAGCATCTCAAAATTTTCCTATTGTGGCCGATGTAAGTTATGGAGGTAAAAATGTTTTTTTATCGCAGTTTAAACCTAAGTTTAAAGAAGGAAAATGGGAGAACGAAGAGCCTATAATAAAACGAGTGGTGCTCCATGCTTACCAGTTAAGTTTTAATGCGTTTGAAAAAGACTATTTGCAAATAGCTGAATACCATAAAGATTATGCAGTATTTATAAAGCAATTAGAAAAGTACGATAATTAAATAGAGAATTTTAAAGTAACTGTTGTTCCCTCATTTTCAGTTGATGAAACTTGCATTGCTCCATGATGAAACGCTACTATTTTATTAACTAAATACAATCCAATACCATTCCCTTCTATGTTTTTTACTTTTGCCGATCTATAAAAAATGGAACCTACTTGCTTTAAATCTTCTTTGTTTATACCCATTCCATTGTCAATGAATTCAATTTTTATCAAGTTTTTTTCTTTGGTTAACAAAACTTTTATAGGCTTGTTTTTTCCATATTTTTCAGCATTTTCAACTATGTTATTAAATGCTATTTCTAATAATGTTTCATTGCCTTTTATAATAAAATTTTCCCCAATAAGTATAAGTTCAAACGCTGAGCAATTAATTTTTTCTACTAAAACTTCAAGGTCAACATTTACTAAGTTATATTTACTTACATTAATATTATCTAGCGTTTGTAGCGACTCAATAATTTTTGAATGATTTTGTACTTCTATTACTATTTCTTTTAGTGCTTTTATGTATTCGTTTTCGCTTCTGGTTTTTAATAAAAGCACATCAATTTTACCTTTTATAATAGTTAAAGGTTTTTGCAGCTCGTGGGTAATAATGGCACTAAAATTTATATTTTCATCTAATTGATTTTTTAAAATACTCATTGTTGTCTTAGTTCAAAAGTATTTATTCAGGGTCTCTCATCATATAACCCATTCCCACTATAGTGTAAATTAGTTTATTATTGTATCCTTTATCTACTTTTCTTCTTAAAAAATTAATATAAACATCAATAATATTTGTTCCCGAATCGTACATTTCTTCCCAAACATTTTCGTTTATTTCTGCCCTCGATACTACACGGTTTTTGTTTTTTAATAAATACTCCAATAGCAAAAATTCTTTAACAGTTAAGTCAATCATTTTACCATTTCTTTTTACCGTTTTTTTGTAAATATCAAGTTCTAAATCGGCCATAATTAATATTTTATGGTCTTTTAAATTATCGGTATATCTGTTACATAAAGCATTTATTCGTGCTATTAATTCCCTAAAATCGAATGGCTTAACCATGTAGTCATCTGCCCCCGAGTTTAGCCCCATTACTTTATCATCAACAGTAGATAAAGCCGAAAGGATTAATATGGGTGCTTTGTAACCTTCTTGTCTAAGTTGTTTGCATAAGTCTAAACCGTTTACATATGGTATTAATAAGTCTAAAATTAACACATCATAAAAATTTTTAGAGCTAATTTTTTCCCAAAAAAACCATCGTAAGCAATTGTTACATTAAAATTTTGTAATTCTAATCCTTCTTTAATAAAAGCCGCCACTTTTGGCTCATCTTCAATTACTAGTATTTTCATGATAAAATTTTATGTTCTATTCAAAATTAATAAAATTTGTTAAAACATTAAATTTTATAAATCTATTTTAAAATCAGCATATTCAAATATTCATCAGGGGTAATACCATATTTAATTACTTTTCTTCGTTTACCTATCAAAAGTGTCTGAGGTAGCCCTCTTATTCCTAATTTTTTGTTTAATATTTTATGACCTAAAGCCACAGTATAGTTGGCTTTGCTTTGGTTTGCATAAATTCTAACGGTGTAACTTTTATTTGTATATAAAAATAATATTACCCTTATGTTGCAGGTGTCAATACTAGCAATTTGCCTTAGAATTGCAGTATCTTTTTCAAAATTTTTAGATGTTAAAGAAGTAAAATACATAAACACTTGGTGCTTTTTTAGTTTTTTTAAATTCTTTTTTTCTCCCTTGTGAGTTGTAATTACAACTTTAGGAATTTTTTTTCCTACCGCAATTTTGCCAAATAATAAATCGCTGTTAGATTGTTTAATTTTTATAAAACTTCCCTCGGTATCTACTTCTACTATTTCAAATATTTTTCCATTTTTTTCAAAATAGTTATTTTTTTTGTCCTTGCTTAATTTATTTGCAAATAAATCGTTGGTTGTATCAAAAATTGAGTCGTTATAATTTATAACAATTACTCTATCAGTATCATTGTCATTAAATTTTCCATTCGAATTACCGTCATGCAATGCAATTCTAAAACTATCATCATTCAATTTTACAATTCCACTTTTAGCCAAATATCGTTGTTCGCGGTAGGTAAAATCTAAGCCTACAAAAGTTCTATCTTTATAGTAATATTGGTAATATTCGTCTTTGTATTTTCTTAAATCGAGCTTACCAAAAAGTACTGTTCTTGTTAATAAAATTCTGTTTTTACCATTTTTAAATAAATCGTTTTGTAAATCAAATTCTAATCCCTTTTGGTTGTAGTAAGGTAGCGTTAATTTTTCATCATCAGTAAAATCAAAATTTTGGTTATTGTCAACAAATAAAGTAGGATTTGTAGTATTGTAATCGCCAATTAAAACAGTTACAAAACCATTATTTTTATAGTTTACTGAACCTGCAAAAAACAAAAAACCATAAGCATAATTCTTAAAACCTTTTGGTTTTTTTATAATTATATCCACCGAAGGTCTCAAGTCTTCAAAATCTAAACTTTTTATGGTATCGCCCTGCACTTTAAATAACGCCAAGGTATTTTCATACTTATAAAATCTATCGTCTTTTCCCCAATTATCTAAAGGAATGGTAATAATATTATCTTGTGCTAAAGCAGCAATTGATAGTATAAAAAATAAAATAAAAACAATTTTTTTCATTTAATTTATTATGTTTAAAAATTCTTGTTCAGTTATAATTTGAATGTTTAAATCCGTAGCTTTTTTCAGTTTTTCAGGTCCCATTTTATCACCAGCTATTAAGTAATTTAAGTTTTTAGAAACACCTGCTATGTTTCTTCCACCATTTACTTCTATTAACTTTTTCAAATCATCGCGGCTCATTGCAAATGTACCACTTACCAAGAACGTTTTTCCATCTAATTTATTGCTACGTTCTACCCCAACTTCTTCTTCTATGGCTAATTTTAAACCATGTTTTTTTAGTTTTTCTATCATTTGCACATTGTCTTTATCACTAAAAAATTGAGTTAAATGTTCCGCTATTTTATCGCCAATTTCATAAATATTGGCTATTTGTTCTTTGTTTGCAGCTATAATATTGTCAATATTTTGGAAATGTTTCGCCAATTTTTTAGCAACAGTTTCACCCACCATTCTAATACCCAACCCAAATAAAACACGCTCAAAAGGAACAGCCTTTGAAGCAGTAATTCCTTCAATAATATTTAAAGCAGATTTTTCTTTTATTGAGCGTTTTTTACTTTTCGAATCTTCCAATTCATCATTTGTATCAATACTTAAATTTAAAATTTGCTCATATTTTAAATCGTACAAATCGGCATAGGTTTTTATTAAACCTATTTTATAAAATGCAGCCACAGTTTCACCTCCCAAGCTATCAATATTCATGGCTTTTCGGCTAACAAAATGTTCCATTGCACCAATTATTTGTGGTGGGCAATGATTTAAATTTGGACAGTAATGAATGGCTTCGCCTTCCTTTCTAATTAACTCAGTAAAACATTCTGGACAGTGAGTTTGGTAAATAATTTTAACAGCATTTGGTGCTCTATTTTCAATATCAACACCCACTATTTTAGGAATAATTTCTCCTCCTTTTTCAACAAAAACGGTATCGTTTTCGTGCAAATCCAATCTTTCCAACTCATCGGCATTATACAAACTCGCACGTTTTACAGTTGTTCCTGCTAATTGCACAGGCGTTAAATTGGCAACTGGAGTAATAGCTCCTGTTCTTCCTACTTGGTAAGTTACTTTCTCTAATTTAGTTACTGCAGTGGCAGCTTTGTATTTATACGAAATAGCCCAACGAGGATTTTTAGCTGTAAAGCCCAAATCTTCTTGCTGTAAATAATTATTTACCTTTATTACAATGCCATCTATTTCGTAACTTAAATCGTGGCGTGCAGTTTCATAGTATTTTATAAACGCCAACACCTCGTCTATATTATTACAAAGTTTATAATGATCGCTTACTTGAAAGCCCCAACTTTCCGCTAATTTTAAACTTTCAAAATGGGATTCGCTTACTTTATTATCTGCATATAAAAAGTATAAAAATGCATCGAGTGGACGTTTGGCAACCTCGCTACTGTCTTGCATTTTTAAAGTTCCACTAGCAAAGTTGCGTGGGTTTTTATACAACTTTTCAAGGATTTGTGTTTCAGTATAAACCTCTTTATCTTCCAACTCTTTTCGGTATTCGGCATTTAGTTTTTCAAAGGTTTTTTTATGCATAAACACCTCTCCCCGTATTTCAAAACTGGCAGGATAATTATTTCCTTTTAGTTGATGCGGAATAGATTTAATGGTTTTTACATTATTGGTTACATCATCCCCTTGTGTTCCATCGCCACGGGTAATTGCGCGTACTAATTTACCATTTTCGTAACTTAAACTAATGGCCAATCCATCAAA
This sequence comes from Bacteroidota bacterium, assembly GCA_037141455.1. GTDB lineage: Bacteria > Bacteroidota > Bacteroidia > UKL13-3 > UKL13-3 > JAAFJM01. The sequence continues at coordinate 21,831 of JBAXCN010000007.1, read as the reverse complement.
CTTTAGTTCGCACACATATTCAAAACCATTGCCAATGGCTTTTTTAATTCTATCATCAAAATCGCGCAAATCGGCTTCGTTATAAGTATTTCCCAAGCTTAACATGGGATATTTATGCTTAACCGTTTCAAAATTTTTGGTAATGCTTCCACCCACTTTTAAAGTTGGCGAATTGGGGTTTTGCAAATGAGGAAATTGTTTTTCTAAATCAATTAATTGATTCAATAATTGATCAAACTCCAAATCGGAAATACTCGGGTTTGATAAGGTATAATAGTTATAATTATGCTTTTCTATTTGATTGCATAAATCGTCAATTAAAATTTTTGCTTCCAATTCATTCATGCTGTAAAATAAATGCATAAATGTTTTAGTACAATACTATATTATAAATTTATTTTCTTAACCATTTTTTAGGGTTGATACTAGTATGGAATACAGCTAAAACAATTATTTTTTCATTCTCAATTATAAAATGAATGCCGTAAGGAAATTTATTAATGAATGCCACCCTTATCTTACTGTATTTTACTTGAAATATTAATGGATTTTCCTCTATTCTATTTAAAATTAAAACAACTTGATTTTTGAAATTTTCACCTAATTGAGGCTGCTTTTTTTCGTACCAAAAATAACTTTCATTGATGTCAAATTCAGCTGCCTCAGAAATAAATATTTTATATTTCATTATTTAAAAACTTCATTTTTAACCTCATCCCAAGGCCTTATTCTCATTTCCCCATCATTTAACATTTGCAACCTAGCACCTACTTCTTCCATTTGATATTCAGAAATAGTTTTTTCAACTGATACATAATCTAATGTTTTTATAAATTCAATAAAAGTATTCAATTTATCATCTTCAATATTTAAAACTAATTGTGTCATTTATTTAAAATTATCTAATTCAAAAATACATATATTTTGCAATCATAAAAATATTTTAATTGCTTAATCATACTAAATTTTAAATATAATTGTTGTATACAATAAACTTCAAAAAATGAATTTTAAAAACTATCAAATTGCTATCGTTTTCACTTTTATAATCACCATTTTTGCTTGTGCTCCTTCATCTGAAAAAAAGCAAAAGGGTTTTAGTAATGAAGCCGATTCTATCAGCACCAATGATTTTGTTTCATCATCGGCTGCTATTGAAAAAAACAAAGACACAACTCATCGATTTGTAAGAACGGCAGAAATGAAATTTAGTGTAAAAAATGTCATTAATTCCACCTACCATATTGAAGAAATAACCAATAAAATGGGCGGTTTTGTTACATTTACTCATTTAAAAAGCGATGATAATGGAACAATATTTACTCAAATAAGTGAAGATTCTTCTATAAAAATAACTAATTATTCAATAACCAACGATATAATTATTAGGGTACCCAATTCCAAGCTCGATACCACACTAAGGTTAATTGCACAAAACATTGATTTTTTAGACTATAGAATTATAAAAGCCGAAGATGTTGCTTTGCAATTATTAGCTAATAAATTAACTCAAAACCGATCAGCAAAACAGGAACAACGATTAACCAAAGCCATAGAAAATAATAACAAGAAACTAATTGAAACCACCACCGCAGAAGAGTTAATAATGAATAAACAAGAACAAGCTGACCAAGCTAAAATTTCAAATCTTTCTATTAATGATCAGATAAATTATAGTACAGTAACTTTAAATATTTATCAAAAACCCACTACCAAAAAGGAAATTGTTGCAAACGATGTCGAAATCAAACCTTTTGAACCAATTTTTTTTGTTCAAATATGGAATTCAATTAAAATAGGTTTAGATATTTTTGCCATTATTTTAGTCAATTTATTAAAACTGTGGCCGCTTATTTTAGTTGGTGCTTTTGTTTATTGGTTTTTAAAACGAAAAAAATAAACCGCAATAAAAAAATAACCTTCAAATAATATTATGTAACTTTTTTACTAATGTTAACATTAACAGGGTAATAATTCTTATCATTTTAATATACACATAACATTCCGGGGTTACTTTTGATGCATTATATGAACAAAGTTTACAATAGCTTTAAATCCAAATTTTTAAACATATTTACCTACGGTTTAACTCCTTATCAATTGGCTTTAACTGTAAGTTTAGGCGTTACTTTTGGCCTTTTTCCATTTATTGGTGTTACTTCTATTTTATGTTTTGTATTTGCATTTATTTTTAGGTTAAATGTAGTGGTAATTCAATTGGTTAATTGGATAGTAGCACCTTTACAAATATTAATGTTGGTACCTTTTTACCAATTAGGTCAGTTTGTAAATACTTTTTTTACCGATACTAAAATAAAAACTATTGAAAAAGTAGCCGCTTTGAAAGAAAGTTTTTTCGATTCTGTTTTTAATATTATTAATTCTCAGCTTTCGGCAATTATTGGTTGGGCATTTATTTGTATTCCATTTGCATTAACTGTTCATTTTGCAAGTTTATTTTTTTATAAAAAGCATTTAAATAAAATAGCAAAAAACTTAATAGTATAATTTTATAATTTCTAGTTTCTTAAAACTATTTATTTTACCATATTTGAATAAAATTAAATTTTAATGGAAATTAAATCACTTACTAAATTTTTAACTGCTTTACAACAAAACAATACCAAAGAATGGTTTGACCAAAACAGAAATATTTACGATAAACTTAGGTTGGAGTGGATAGATTTAGCAGCTAAAATAATTGAACAAACAGCCATTTTTGACCCTGAAATAGCTGATTTAGACCCAAAAAAATGTATTTTTAGAATTAATAGAGATGTTAGGTTTTCGGCAAATAAAAACCCGTATAAAAATAACTTTGGAATTAGCTTAAGCAAAGGTGGAAAGGCCGCTGATTATTGTGGCTATTACATTCATTTTCAGCCAGGCGAAAGTTTTATAGCTGGGGGTTCGTACCAACCTATGCCCGATAAGTTAGCAGCTATTAGGCAAGAAATTGATTATAATTTTGAAGAGTTTAAAGGCATTATTGAGCACAAAGATTTTATAAAACATTTTGGAACATTAACGGGCGATAAATTACAAAGACCACCCAAAGGTTATGATGCAGAAAATCCTGCCATTGAATACATTAAACACAAAGGGTTTTTGGCATATTTAAAAATGGATGACAATAATTTAACTGAAAAAGATTTATTAAAACATTGCGAAAAGGCTTTTAAGGCAATGAAACCATTGAACGATTTTTTGAATAGGGCTATATTATAAAAGGGTTATTTCCTTATTTTTGGCATATCAATTAAATTGATTTAGCTTCGCGCCACTTTTATTGAAATGCAAATACAATTATTAAAATCGAAAATACACCGCGTTAAAGTTACGCAAACCGAATTACACTACGTAGGAAGCATTACCATTGACGAGGATTTGATGGATGCGGCCAACATGATAGAAAACGAAAAAGTGCAGGTAGTGAATGTAAACAATGGTGAACGCCTTGAAACTTATATTATCAAAGGCGAAAGAGGTTCGGGAATGATTTGTTTAAATGGGCCCGCTGCCCGCAAAGCAGCTGTTGGCGACCCAGTTATTATTATTTCGTATTGCATTATGAATTTTGAAGAAGCAAAAAAGTACTCACCCATTGCAGTTTACACTGACCATAACAACAAATTAAACTAATTCAATGCTCAAAAAAGTAATACAATATTTAGTCATCATTATTATTGGTGGCGGGTTTATGTTTTACGTTTTTAAAGACCAAAACTGGAATGAGCTTTGGGAAAAAATTGCAACTGCTAATTTGTGGTGGCTGTGTTTAGGTTTATTAATTTCAATTTTTAGCCATTGGTTAAGAGCATACAGGGCAGTTTTGATGTATGATGCTATGGATTATAAAATTAAATCTAGCCATAGTTTTTACGCTGTTTTAATTGGTTATATGATGAATTATTTTATACCAAGGGCTGGTGAAGTAGCTCGTTGTGCAAGTTTAAACAAATCAGATAATTTGCCAATTGAAAAATCGTTAGGAAGTGTAGTTACAGAGCGCATTTTCGATTTAATTATTATGCTTTTTTTATTGGGTTTAGTTTTTCTTATTCAATTCAATCTTATTTGGAATTTTATTCAAAATGCATTTTCCAATAATGTCAGTCAATCATCAAATTCTTTAGCTGTAAAATGTATTTTATTAGCATTGATTGTGGTTTTTGTTACTATTGCTTTTTTGTTTCGTAATAAAATAAAATCACTTCCAATTTTCAATAAGTTTTTATCGGTTTTAAAAGGCTTTGCTGATGGTTTATTAAGCATAAAAAAAGTTAAAAAGCCTTTTCTTTTTCTTTTTTTATCAATTAGTATTTGGTTCTGTTACATTTTAATGATGTACTTTTGTTTCTTTTCATTACATAGTACAGAAAACTTAAATTTTGCAGCTTGTTTAACTGTTTTTGCTATTGGTACTATAGGAGTAGCATTACCCGCTCCAGGCGCAGGTGCTGGCACATTTCATTATTTTATAAGTCAAAGTTTATTGCTTTTTGGCGTGGCCATAGCCGATGGAGTTGCTTATGCAACTTTAATACATGGCGCTCAAATGATTGTTCTTATTCTTTTGGGTTTGATAAGCAGTTTAATTTTATTTTTGAAAAAGAAATAATTTATTACAATTAAAACATTATACATTGAAAAAAATTACCATTTTCATCATTGCTTTATACTTTTCAACAAATCTATTTGGGCAAACAAAGGAAATTTTTTACAGCAACCCTAAGGATAGTAATACCAATTATTATATTGCTTTTAAACCTGCTAGTTTACCCAAAGGATTGCTTTTACTTTTAACATCATTTGGCGAAACACCACAAATTGCTTCAAACGAAACTACTATTCAAAACATTGCTGCTAAAAATGGTTTGATTACCGTTTTTGCATCACTGCAATATGGTACACAAACATTTTTTATTGATAGTTTATCTCAATCAAATATTGATAAATTAATTATTGATCTCCAAAGAAAATATTCAGTAATAGACAAACCTCTTTATTTAGGTGGATTTTCGTTGGGAGGTTCGGGAGTGGTAAAATATGCTGAAAGGGCGAATGGTTCAAATTCATTAATTAAACCAAAAGCTATTTTTGCAATTGATCCTCCTCTTGATTTTGAGAAAATGTATTTTAGTTTAGAATATGCTGTAATGCACAGCAATGTTGATATAGCAAAACAAGAAGCCGATTATTTTATTAAAAGAATTCAATATGAATTTCAAAGCACACCTTATATTAATAAAACTCCTTTTCATTCCATATCACCTTACTCCTTTTCAGATACCACTCAAACTAATATTAAGTTGTTAATTAATTGCCCTATTATGCTTATTTCAGAACCAGATATTATGTGGCAAATGGAAGAAAGAAATAGGAGCATATATGATTTAAATACTTTAGATTGCTCATTGGTTATAAATTCGTTAAGATTGTTAGGAAATAAAAACGCAAAATTGGTTTTAACAAACAATAAAGGTTTTCGTAAATTAACTGGCAAAAAAAATCCTCATTCTTGGTCAATTGCAGAAGCAGAAGAAACAGTTAATTGGCTGATTAATTTTAAATAAAGTATAAGTATAATCAACTCGCAATAATCAACTCGCAATAAATAACTCGCAATAATCAACCCGCAATAATTAACTCGCAATAATTAACCCGCAATAATCAACCCGTAATAACCAACTCGCAATAACCAACTCGCAATAACCAACCCGCAATAACCAACTCGCAATAACCAACCCGCAATAATTATCCCGCAATAATTAACCCGCAATAATTAACCCGCAATAATAATCTATGACTAATATTGAAATCCTAAATAATAAAATTCACACTTGGGAATCACTTAAAACGCAAGTAGAAGAATGGAATATCCAAGGTAAAATAATTGTTTTTAGCAATGGTTGTTTCGATTTGCTGCACAAAGGACATATTGATTACTTAAATCGTGCTGCTGATTTAGGTGATGTGTTAGTTATGGGATTAAATACCGATGCTTCGGTAAGCAAGCTAAAAGGCCCTCACAGACCCATTCAAGATGAACAATCGCGGTTAACAATTATTGCTGCTTTGCAATGTGTAAATGCGGTAGTTTTATTTAATGAAGAAACTCCTTACAATTTAATTGAATTAGTACAGCCCGATGTGTTGGTAAAAGGAAGCGATTACCAACCTGAAAATATTGTAGGGTTTGATATAGTTATGGCAAAAGGAGGAATTGTTAAAACCATTGATTATTTGCCAGGTTATTCAACCAGTTTAATTGAAAAAAGAATTAAAGAAGCTTAATTTTTTATTTTGAAATTGAATCACTTAACCCTGTTCCACCATTTAAAATGTCAATTTTATTTTTTAAAAAGGCATCTTTTTCTTTTAAAGTACGTTCAATTGAATCAGTTTTGTAAAGTAATTCTTGCAAGTTTCGCTTTGTATCATTGTCGCCATAACCTGGCAAAAGTTCACGAAAAGGAGTATTAATAACCAATAAAATAACAAGTAAACCAAAAAGTACAATAAAGGAGCTAAACCCAACAAAAACGTTCATTGGAGTTAATTTAAACGAAAATTTCTCTTCAAACGTTTCGTCATTAATAATAATCAAACGATGAGGTAATTTTAATTTTTCTAAAATCTTTTTTCTTTTTGATTCCAAATTAAATGATTATGCTTAAAATTGTGAGTTGGTTTTTCTCCAAAAATATAAAAATAGATTGCTTTTGAAATATAATAATTTAAAAAAAATAAATAAAACTTTTTCATTCTTAGTAATAAGTTTGATATTGATAGCTTCATGCAATCCAAATAAGGAAAAATGGCTGAATAAAAAATGGCACAGTTTAGTTGGACATTACAATATTTATTTTAATGGGGAAGAAAAACTAAACGAAGCTATAACTTCACTTAGTAGCGGGCATGTAAACGACTTTAATAAAATATTAGATATATTTCCTTACGGAACCGATGCCCAAGCAAAAGGGGTAAATAATTTATTGGACGATGCAATGAAAAAATTTTCGGGCTCTATTCAATTACATAGAGTTGGCTCCTACACTGACGAATCGTGGTTTGGTATTGCTAAAACACATTTTTTTAAAAGAGATTTTTATGCCAGCCAGGAAGCCATGCAATTTATGATAAGCAAATATCCTGTAGAATATAAAAATATTAGTACAGCTTGGATTGCAAAGTCATACATTGGTTTAGGAAAACCACAGGAGGCCGAAGCAGTAATTGGCTTGGTTTTATCAAATAAAAAAATTGAAAAAAAAGATTTAACCGAAATTTATTTAACTGCTGCTGATATAAATATTAGGCTCGAAAAATATAAATCGGCTATTGATAACTTAAATAAAGTATTTGCCGAAGGCAAGTTAAAAAAAGAAGAAAAAATAAGGTATCGTTTTATTTTAGGGCAGTTGTATGCCAATGCTAACGATAATAAAAATGCTATTTTTAATTTTAATAAAGTAATAAGTTTAGTTCCTTCATACGATTTTGGTTTTAATGCAAATATTAATATTACAAAATTGTACGATGTAAACGATAAAAAATCGGTAAATAAAGTTAGGCGAAACTTAAAAAAAATGTCGAATGACGATAAAAATGAAGATTTTCTTAGTCAGATATATTATGAATTGGGCAAGTTAGAATTGAGTCAAAAAAATTACCAACCGGCAATTATTGCTTTTAAAAAATCGAACGAAAAAATAGGAACTAAATTAACTCAAAAACCTAAAACCACTTACGAGTTAGCCAAGCTTTATTTTGAATTAAAAGATTACAAAAATGCCAGGGCGTTTTACGACACTACTGCACTTTTAATTGATAAAAAAGACAAACAGTATAATTCCATTATCGCAACTAAAATGGTTTTATCTGAATTAATAAATAATTTGGAAGTTTACGAAACAGAAGACAGTTTGCAAACGCTAGCTAAACTTAGTAAAGATGAGTTAAACAGAAAAGTTATAGGTTGGATAAATGCTGAAAATAAACGTAAAGAAATTGAAGCAAAAGAGTTGCAAAAAAGAAGAATTATAGAAGCAAGTTTAAATGCCAATAAAAATAACAATCCTGGTAATATAAATAATGCACCACAAGCTTTCGATAACACGGGTAACGGAAACCAATGGTATTTTTATAACACAGCTTTGGCCTCTGCCGGGTATATGGATTTTACAAACACCCGAAAGTGGGGAAATAGAATAAACGAAGATTTTTGGCGAATAGCTAGCAAAGAAAAAGAGAAAAAACAATCCTCAGAAGCTGATTCAACTGATGAAACAGATAAAAACAAAAATCCAAACGTAGTGGTTGGCGATTTGTCGAAAGATAATAATGATGGAGCTAAAGAAATACAAAACATTATTTTGGGAGATCCAAATAAAGATGCTTGGCTTAAAAATATTCCAAATACAACCGAAGCATTGGAAGCCTCGAATTTGAATATGATGGAAGCATTGCATAACTTAGGAAATATTTATTTTAATAAAATAAATAACTTCAAAGAAGCAATAAATTATTACAATATTTTACAAAGAAAATTCCCTAAAAAAGAATACGAACCTGAGGCTTGGTATTACTTACATAAAAGCCATATTGAATTCAATGAAACTAATAATGCACAAAAATATAAAGATGATTTATTGAGTATTTATCCTAACAACTCGTTCACTTTACTTTTACTTGGAAAAGTAACTAACACTGCTTCAAATGATGAAAATAAAGAGTTAGTAAAACTTTACGATAAAACATTTGAAGCCTACAAAAACAATAATTTTGATGAAGTTAAATTATTAAAAGCAGAAGCCGATAAAAAATATTCTGGAAATAATTTAAGGCCAAAATTTGAATTTTTACTTGCACTATCAGTTGGCAAAACTGGAAAAGTGGATGAATTTAAACAAGCATTAACCTTTATTACAAAAGAATTTCCTAAAACCGATGTGTCGGAAGAAGCGAAACAAATGCTTTTAATTTTAAATAAAACCGAAAAGAAAATAGAACTTGTAAAGCTCGATTCAGCCTTGGTTGACTTTGAATTAGAACCAAACGAAAAACATTATTACGTTTTTGCAATTAAAAATGTAAAAGCAAACTTTACCGACTATGTTGAAAAAACGTATGCTTATAACGAGGCTTTTGCTGCCAACGATAACCTGCGCATAAATGCATTAATGAGCAATGAAGGCTACCAATATTTGCTTGTAAGGGAATTTGCAAACCAAAAAAAGGCAGAAGAATATTACAAAGGAATTATTGCTAATAATGTTATAACAAACAAACTAAAAGTTACCGAACCGTATATTGATTTTATAATTTCGATAAATAATTATAAAAACATAATGAAAGACAAACAAATGGAAAAGTATTTTAATTTTTATAAGAAAATACAACAGAAACTATAAAATAAAATGAAATTTACTGAAATATTATTTGACAAAAAGTATAAAAAAGCCATAAAATGGCTTTGGATTACATCTTTTGGTGGTGTAGCAATTTTGGCAATACTCGTAATGTTTTTATGGAACGATTGGGTTCCAAAATCGTATAAACTTCCACCTTTAGAAGAGTTAGAAAACCCTACTACTTTATTAGCTAGCGAAGTATACAGCAGCGATGGAATTTTATTAGGAAAATATTTTTTACAAAACAGAAGCAATGCAAGTTTTGAAGAGCTAAGCCCTCAATTAATAAATGCATTAATAGCCACCGAAGACGTACGTTTTTACGACCATAGCGGCATTGATTTTAGAAGGGTGTTTACAGGTGCATTGTTTTTAGGAACTAGGGGAGGGGCAAGTACTATTACGCAACAATTGGCAAAAAATTTATTTCCACGCAAAAAGTTTAACAATGTTTTTAATAAAGCCATTACCAAATTTAAAGAGTGGATTACTGCCATAAGAATAGAACAACGCTACACCAAACAAGAAATTTTAACCATGTACTTTAACACTGTGGAGTTTGGTGGAAATGCATTTGGTATTAGAAGTGCGTCAAAAGTATTTTTTGGTAAATCGCCAAAAGATTTGAATGCACCCGAAGCAGCTTTATTAGTAGGAATGTTAAAAGGAATAACCAAATTTAACCCTAACCGAAACCCAGCAAATGCTTTAAACCGAAGAAATACAGTTTTAAACCAAATGCTTAAAAACGGATATTTAACCGAAAAAGAAGCAAAAAAATTAAAAAAACAAGATATAAAACTAAACTATGAGGAAGACGACCATAACGAAGGTTTGGCAACTTATTTTAGAGAATATTTAAGAGGCGAAATAACTGAGTGGGCCGATGAAAATGGTTATAATTTATATAAAGATGGATTAAAAATATATACTACTATCAATGCAAAATTACAGTCGCAGGCTGAATTGGCGGTAAGTGAGCATTTAAAAATAATGCAAAAAAAGTTTTATGCGCACTGGAAAGGAAGAGAGCCTTGGGGAAGCCATAAAGAAATACTTTTAACTGCTATGAAAAGAAGCGATAGGTATAAAATTTGCAAAGAACAAAATTTAAGTCAAACGCAAATTGAGGCGCAGTTTAATACTCCTGTAAAAATGAAAGTTTATAGCAGTGCTAGGGGAACAATAGATACAATAATGACTCCTTTAGATAGTTTAAAGTATTATAAATATTTTTTACAATGTGGTATGATGAGCGTAGACCCAAGAAATGGACAAGTGAAAGTTTGGGTTGGTGGAAACGATTACAAACATTTTAAATACGACCATGTCAATCAAAATTCGAAACGCCAAGTAGGTTCTACTTTTAAGCCGTTTGTTTATACTTTGGCTATTGATAATGGAATTTCGCCTTGCAATATTTATCCTAATAAATCTGTTCAGTTCGAAGGTTATCCTGATTATAATCCAGGAAATGCTGATGAACAATATACCACTCCTGATATGACTATGTATAGAGGGTTACAGTTTTCGGTTAACTTAATTGCTTTACAAGTTTTAAAAAGCATGGGTTCAGATGCTATAAAGCAAGTAATAAACATTGCTAAAAAAATGGGAGTTGAAAGTCCAATGGGCCCTTACCCTGCTACTGCTTTGGGCACTGCCGATATTTCGGTTTTTGAAATGACTGGTGCTTTTAGCACTTTTGCCAATAAAGGCGTGTGGATTAAACCCAATTATTTATTAAAAATAACCGATAAAAATGGCAACACAGTTTTTGAACCGAAAATAGAAAGCAGAGAAGCTTTAAGTGAGCAAACAAGTTATGTGATGTGTAAAATGCTAGAAAAAGTTACAACACATGGAACAGCAGCTAAAATAAAGTACCAATATGGTGTGCAAGGCGCTGTTGGTGGCAAAACTGGCACAACACAAAACTATAGCGATGGTTGGTTTATAGGTATAACACCTACTTTAACTACTGGCATTTGGACAGGTTTTGAAGAACGTGCAATACATTTTAGGAGCATGGATTTAGGAAGTGGTTCAGCCATGGCAATGCCTATTTTTGGTAATTTTATGAAATCAATTCAGTCAAAAAAATTAATTGATATAGAACAAAATTGGGCTATTCCTAAAATGGATTTAACCATTGAATTGGATTGTGATAAATATAAAATTGAAACTAAAACTACCAGTAATGACGATCCTTTTACTGAAGAGTAACTATAATTGAAATAAAACTGCAATTCTATTTTGTTTTTAAAAATGCTTCGGCAATAAGCATATCTTCTGGCGTAGTTATTTTTATGTTTTTGTAATCGCCAGCTATAAGGTTAATGGCATGTCCGTTGGCTTCTAAAACACTTGCATCGTCAGTAAAATTAATATGATCTTGCGCTGCATACGCCTCCTTTATTAGTTCAACTTTAAATGTTTGAGGGGTTTGAATAAGGTAATAATTATCTCTGTTTACATTTTTATTGCCAAGCAATTCTACTTTTCTTATCGAATCTTTTAAGCGAACGGTTGCTACTGCATTGCCTTTTTCTAAAGCTGTTTCAAAGCTATTTAATATAATTTCTTTGCTTATAAATGGCCTTACTCCATCGTGTATGGCTACTAAATCATTATCGTTACATTGTTGCAAACCATTATTTACCGATTCAAACCTTGATGCTCCGCCAGCTACCAATTGGTGCTGAATGGTAAACCCATGTGTTTGGCATAATTGATTCCAAAATTCAATTTGGCTTTGAGGTAAAACTAAAATAATTTGGTTTACCCCAGCAAAATAAAATGCTTCTAGGGTGTGCATTAAAATGGGTTTGCCTGCCAGCAATAAAAACTGTTTAGGCACATTGGTTTCCATCCTGGTTCCACTTCCCCCTGCTACTATTAAAGCTATTTTTTGCATTTTAATTTTTATACTACAATAATAATAAAAGAAAGGGAGATGGAAATTTTAAATTGAGAAATGAGGATTAAGTTTTTGAAGAATTCCGCCTAGATGGTTGACTTTGTTTGGCGAAATGATTTTGGGGATGTGTTTTAGAATTATTAATTATCAAAAGAGATTTACAAACACAAAAAAAAAGCCGCTAGTTTTAAAAACTAACGGCTTTTTTATTTTTAATTAATTATGCTTATTCAATTACCAATTTTTTAGTAACCGAGTTTTCAATTTTTATAAAATAAATTCCCTTAGTTAAGTTGCTTACATCAATTTGATTTTGTTTCACAAACTCTTTCATCAGTTTGCCTTGCATATCAAAAACCTGAGCATTTACTTTTTCATTAAAATTTACTAATCCGTTATTTGTAGGATTTGGATACATAATTATTTGTTTTCCATTTACTAAAAGTTCATTGAAACCAATTGTTAATGTATCATCATCTAAAATGGTTAAGTTAAAGGTTGGTTGCAATCCTAATCTCATATTTGGCGAAAGGCGAGCAATAGTAAATAATATACTTTCGTCATTTTCGGTTAAGGTATCATTAATAATATTAATAGAAAAACCAATATTAATTGCACCATTTGGCAGCGAAAGTACTATTGAATCATTTGCGCTTAAAGCCGGATTGGTTGTAAAATCGCCATTGGTTACATTAACTCCTTTGTTTACTTTTAATACTACTTGTCCTGCTCCAATTAAAGGTGCAGATAGACTTAAAGTTTCATTTACAATGCCCCCATTTTCATATACTCTTCTGCTAGCTCCACTTAAACTTGCTGCAGCCGGAGGAGGTAAAATTTCGGCTGTATTTAATTGGTAAATACTTAAAGTTGAACTTACTTCATTGGCTAAAATAACCAAAGGTTTTTTATTTGGACTTTGAGTAGCACTAATAAAAATAATGCCTTCACTTCCTAAATCTATTCCTCCAGAGGTAATGTTTCTATTGTTTTTATAAGTAACATAACGTGGAGCAGCAGGATTAGTAACATCATAAACCATAACGCCACCAGTTCTTTCTAAGGCTATAAAAGCATAAACAGTATCGTTTATTGTAGCAGTAACTATACCTTCAGGCTCAGGGCCTTTGTTATCGCTTCTGTTCTTTTTAGCTGGAGTTCCTGTTGAATTGTTTGCATTAAATATAGGGCCATAAACTGGGTGAGCAGCAGTAATTTGCTCCAATTGGTCGCCACTATCAAATACTTTAGCACCAGTAGTTCCATTCCAAATAGTAAATGAACGCGAGCCATAAACATAAACGGTATCAATATCACCATCGTTATCAATATCGCCACTTTTGTTGGTAATGGTTAATCTGCCCAAAGCAGTATTGGTTTTTAAAAATGCTGCATTTGGAAATTTAGTAGAATCTAAATTTAAGTTTGCAACAGTTGCTTCTTCGTTCATTCCATTGTAGGCTCTTGCATCGCCTTCGTTGGCACTTAAAATAAAGTCGTTTCCAGCCACATTCATACTTGCTAAAGCATCAGGCATGTACATACCTTTTATTGGCCAATTGGCAATTAATACATCACCACTTTGGTCACTTGCATCTAATCCATTACCAGCTTGCATGTGGTCTTTGTAGCCTAAAGGCAATATTTGTACAATAGAATCGGTAATTAAGTCAATAACTGCCAATGCATTATTTTCCTGCAAACTAACCCAAGCTTTTCTACCATCGGCAGCATAAGTTATGTATTCCGGCTCCATGTCTTGCGCTACAGAAGCTTTTGGTCCAAAAATTCTTACCCCTTGGTTTCTTAATGTAGTGCTGTCGTTATTAAAATGGCGGAAGCGAGCTACTCTTACATCTGTTTGAGTTAAATTAGCAATTCCATTTCTTAAATTTACAATACCAATCGAACCTTCAGGGTCAATAGTGTAAGCATCGTTTGGTTGACCTTCGTTGGCGGTTAATACTTTTTTACCATCAGGGGTAAACGAAATATCGTCAGGCATTGCACCAACAGTTACTTGTTTAATAAATGTTCCTGCAGTATCAAAAAACACAACAAAACCATCATTTTCTGGTACCAAATTTTCAATAGCTGCAGCAATTAATCCATTGTGCACCGCAATACTGTTTATGTTTCCATAACTTTTAATATTAACCGAACGGATTGGAGTGGGCAATAATGGATTTGAAAAATTTACAATATCAATAAAGCCACCAATAGAATTGGCAATGAACAAACGTTTACTTGCTGAATCAAATTTTACTATTTCTGCCGAATGTGAACCACTTACATTGTGTTTGTAGCTTCCTAATAAGGTTAACAAACTATCGTTTATTGGTGTTGGAGCTACATAATCATTATCCTTAATGTACATAGTATGGCGAATAATGCCTGCATTTGCTGTTGCATTTACTGCTGAATCTAATTGTAAAAAAATGTATTCTGCGCTTTCAGCTAAAGCATCATCGTTTATTTTTATTTTAATGCTTTGGCTTAAAGTACTGTTTGCAGCAAAATTAATGGTTTGAGTAGTATAGTTAAAATCGCTTCCATTGCTAGCTGTTCCGCCATTTATTAAACGAATCTTAACAGAACTTGGCAAATTATTGCTGTTAGCAATATTAATAATTACTATAGCTGAATCAATATTTTCAGCCACATTTTGACTCACTGAATTAATTGAAAAAGCAGGAATAGTAGGTGCTGTAAATAGTGCACCTGGAGTAGCAAAAGTAGCAATTCCATTTACCAAACCTGTTGGGTTAGTAGCTACCACCCAATTGCTTCCTACATTATTATCAGCACTTACGCTGTTTAATTCCATTGAAGGGCCTCCACCATCAGGCGAGGGAGGACCTAAAGGCCAAGGTGATGCATCATCGTAATTTACCGAATCTAATAATGTACCTAACGAGTTTCTTAAAGTTAATACTTCGCCACCATTGCCCAATGCATCTACAAATTGAATAAAAGGCTTATTATAAAATGTACGGCACTTTGCGCTATCCATTCCTATTAATATAAACCCTTGTGCAGGAATAGTGCCTGAAGGCAATACATTATCTAATCCATTAAAAAAACGCAAACCACCAAAATTAATGGGTTGTGTTCCTTTGTTATAAATTTCAACAAAATCTAAAGTATCGGGGTCGCCACTTGGCGAATTGTAGTTTATTTCGGTAATTAATAAATTTTGTCCTGCATAATCGTTAAATATTTGCGGATTGCTTGCATAAGGATTAGTCATTACGCCACCACTAGTGGAGCGCACTCCATTTACAGTAACAATGTACGATGTTCCATTTATAAAACGAGAAGCTAATTTTAAAGTAGCTTTTCTAGTAGCCGAATCGTAAGTAATGCTATCAACAACAATGCTTGGTGATAGACTATAATATTGTTTGTTTATAGCCGATGAGTCAATTAAATCAGTACTATAAGTAACCGATAAACGCATAGAATCTAAAACAGTTAAAGCAGTAACTTGCGGAGCAGCGGCACCACCACCTGCGGTAGTACCTTCTACTGTAATATTATCTATTCTATTATTGCCACTTGTACCAGTATTACCTGTACCTGTAAATAAAATTCTAAAAACTAATTTAGCGTTATTATTGGCTTGGGTATCGTTAATAATTACTGTTGCAGTTGTCCAAGCTGTTGAAGTAGAAAAAGTGGTAGCCGAAAGTCCTGAAGTTCTCCAAGTAGCTCCACTATCTACACTATAAGCAAATCTGTTTTCCGAAGCTCCATTGCTAGCACTTGAGCGCTGCACCCCATATTTTACAGTTATGTTTTGAAAACCAGTTGAAGGAATATACATAATCAATTGCATGCTATCTGTTGGGTTTCTTGGTCTTACACAGTTTCCTGCAATTTCACCTAACCTAGCATTTGCTAAATCACCAGTTGTTTGGTCCCAATAAGTAGTGTAACTACTACTGGTTCCTGATATTGCTCTAAAATATAATTTTACCACTGAGGTGTCTTTTGTAGTAAAATCAGCTTTAATAGGCAGAATAGTTGCAGGGTTAACAGGTGTGGTTAAACCAGTATTTAAGGTGTTAAAATGCCAATAATGCAAAAGCGATTGGGCTGATAATTGTGTGCTTATTAAAAATAAGCTTAACACTAAGTGTTTTGTATTTATTTTCATATTTAAAAATTTATGCGAAGTAAGTTACATCATATTAACTAATTGTTAATTAAATAAAGGAATTATTAAAGAATAAAATGCAAAAAAAAAGCATAACTAAAATAGTTATGCTTTTTTAAATATTAATTTATAAAATTAAATAGTTCCTGCTACTGCTTTTTGAACTAAATCGGCAGCTTCTTTTAATACTATTGCTGAATAAACTTTTAATCCACTTTCGTCAATTAATTTTTTAGCAGCTTCGGCATTGGTTCCTTGTAAACGTACAATAATTGGTACTGGAATATTTCCAATTGAATGGTAAGCATCTACCACTCCTTGAGCCACTCTATCGCAACGAACTATACCACCAAAAATATTTATAAGTATTGCTTTTACATTTGGATCTTTTAAAATAATTCTAAAACCAGCTTCTACTGTTGTAGCATTTGCACTGCCACCTACATCCAAAAAGTTAGCAGGGTCGCCACCACTTAACTTAATAATATCCATTGTTGCCATTGCCAAACCTGCACCATTTACCATACAACCAACATTTCCATCTAATTTAACATAATTTAAGTTAAACTCTTTAGCCTCTACTTCAGTTGGATCTTCTTCTGCAGTATCGCGCATGGCTTCGTAATCTGGGTGGCGGTATAATGCATTGTCGTCAATATCCACTTTTCCATCCACTGCAATAATTTTATTATCGCTAGTTTTTAAAACTGGATTAATTTCAAACATGGCAGCATCCGCTTTGTCGTAAGCAGTGTAAAGTGCAGTTACAAACTTTACCATTTGTTTAAATGCCTCACCTTCGCAACCCAAAGTAAAGGCAATTTTACGTGCTTGAAAAGCTTGTAAACCAACTTTTGGATCAATAGTTTCTTTATGTATTAAATGTGGTGTATGTTCAGCTACGTGCTCTATATCCATTCCACCTTCGGTACTATACACAATTATGTTTTTGCTTTGCCCTCTATCCAACATTACACTCATGTAATATTCTTTAGGCTCGCTAGCACCCGGATAATAAACATCTTGGGCTACCAATACTTTACTAACCAACTTTCCTTTAGGGCCAGTTTGTATAGTAACTAAAGTACCACCAATTAAATTTTCGGTAATTTCTTTTGCTTTATCGGCATTTTTAGCAACAGCAACACCACGCTGCTCTTTTCCTATAATACTTCCTTTTCCTCGTCCACCGGCATGTATTTGAGCTTTTACTACTACCCAATCGCTTCCGTATTGTTCTTTTAATTTTAATGCTGCTGTATAAGCTTCATCTGCTGTTTCAGCAACTATGCCTTCTTGCACAGCTACTCCAAACGATTTTAAAATTTGCTTTGCTTGGTATTCGTGTATGTTCATTTTATTTTTAAATGATTGTTTTTAATGGGCACGAAAATAGCAGATATACTCTATTTAGCAATTAAAATATTTAGTAATTTTTTGTGCTTTTATAAATAAAAAAAACCACCCAATTACGAGTGGTTTTTATAAATATTTTTTAAAATAAATTATCTAATTGCTCCTTGAAATAAAGGATTGCTAAATAATTTAAAGAATTCCATATCATTTTTAGCCATGTTGCGAACTTCGTTGTTTGCTCCTATTGCTTTAATTAAGTTAGCAGCTACATCATCGTTTTTTCCACTTCTTGCTGCGGCAATTGCTTTTAAATAATAGTGATTCCACTTTAACTCATCAGGGTTTATTCCATCAATAATTGAATTACAACCATCATTATTACCATTTAATAAAGTTGCTAATGCAACGTTAAAATCTTTTAAACCGCTTTTGTTAAACATACTCACTGCTTCTGCATAATTACCATTTTTAACAGCTAATAAACCTAAGTTATAACTTACATCTGCGCCTTTAGTACCTGCCATGTTGTAATATTTTGCAGCTTCTTTGTAATTTCCTGTTAATTTATAAACAACACCATAGTTAGCCAAAGCAGTAGGGTTTTCAGGACTAGCTGATAATGCTTTGTCTAAATTGGCTTTAGCAGCATCAAAATTATTTAACTTAATATCAGCTACAGCTAAGTCGTTAAAACTTCTCCAGTCACTATTTTCTTTAGCATTATAGGCATTTAGAACTTCTTGTTTTTTATTCAAATCTTTTGTTATTACTGCTAAATGAAATAATTCTTTAGGTGTCAATGTATCATATTTACCATAGTACGTTAATAATTCATCATCAGTTTTCATAGGATTTGCTCCTTTAATTACCAATTCTGCTCTACGTAAACTTGGTAAAATTTCAGTTTTTGCTTTTTCCCATACTTTAGGAAATTGGCGAGAGATTAATCCTTCTCTTTCTTCATCACTAATACTTTTATTTCTGATTATCTCTAAAATAGCATCTTTTTCTTTTAAACTACCAGCAACTATTGCTTTTTCAAAACCCATCCAATCTTCAGCACTGCTGTATCCACGAGTAAAGTTTTCATCGTTTACTTCAGAAAACCCTAATTTTTTTAATTCTTTTTTGAAAAAATTAAATGTAGACTCTTCTCTACCTTTCGATAGATTGGTGTTTCTATCTAATTCTCCATCAGGCGAAGCATATGCATTTATTGCAATACCTCTTGCAACAAAGTTTTTGTCAGCTTTTAATAATTTTTCTAACTCAGCTATTTGTATTTTGTTGCTTAAATTTTTTCCTGCTTTAAAATTAGGGTTAAATTTATCAACATCTAAAGGAAAATAAATATTTACTGATTTATTTACCAATTCTACTTTATAATCATCACTAGCAAAAACAGTTAAATCATTATTGTTTAATAATAATGGAGTGGTAATAGTACCTTCTGCTAAAGCGCCTATTGAAACTGGAATTTCTTTACCTAAAGCAGTAAACTTAGGCATTAATTGAGCGCGTTTTAAACTGGGATTGTATGGAATTTTTTCAGTATATGAAACTTTTCCACCTACTTTTGTATCCACTGTTTCGTCAGCAGTTCCTTTGGCTTTGGTTCCTTTAATTGTTTTTTCTTTTAAAGTAATAATTGTTCCATCATTGCATTTAATGTATGGCGAAAACGTAACAATTGCTTTAGGGTTTATTGATTTTGCTGGTACTGAAGCATTAATAGTAAATTCAACACTGTCGCCTTTTAGTTCTAAAGGATTTGGTGTAACACTATAATTGTTTTTAGTAAAGTTGTTTTTTACGCTACATGCTGCAATTAAGCTAACACAAGTTGCAGCTAAAATAACTTGTTTTATTTCTCTCATATTATTTTTTAGTTTTATGGGGCAATAATAATTATTTTTGTTTAAAATTTTTAAAAAAAAATATGTATATAATTAAGATTAAGGGAGTAGCTAAAATTCCTGATTATTTGCAGGTGAGAGATGACAACTTTACTTTAATTTGCTATACACGAACCGATAGGCCAGAAAAAGCACTTGAAAAATGTGGACTTGGTAGTAAAATAGATGAAATTAAAGAATTGTTGATTAATATTCCTTTTGGCCAAGTAATTCCTGTTTCTTTTTAAACCTATAAAAAAAATGTCAAAATCAACTGTAATTCAATTAAATGAAGTAAGTGTTTTTCAACAAAATACTTTAGTACTATCAAATATAAATTTAACAATTTTTGAAGGAGAGTTTGTTTACCTAATTGGAAAAACGGGTAGCGGAAAATCAACTTTGCTTAAAACTTTGTATGCTGAACTTGGTATACAAACAGGAAAAGGAATGTTAAGTGGATTTGAACTAGAGAAAATAAAAGGCAATCAAATTCCATATTTAAGACGAAAAATTGGAATTGTATTTCAAGATTTTCAGTTACTTACAGATAGAAGTGTTTACGAAAATTTATATTTTGTATTGCAAGCAACCGATTGGAATAACAAAGCAGAAATTGATTCGCGTATAAATGAAGTATTAGAACAAGTGGGTTTAGATACCAAAAGCTTTAAAATGCCTTTTGAGTTAAGTGGAGGGGAACAACAAAGGTTAGTTATAGCCAGGGCTTTACTAAATAAACCTGCTGTTATTTTAGCCGATGAACCTACAGGAAATTTAGATCCTGAAACCAGTAATGGAATTATGGAATTGCTTCATAATATTGCCAAAAATGGTACTGCTGTTTTAATGGCATCCCACGATTATAGATTAATTTTAAAATACCCAGGAAGAATTATTAGATGCGAAAACGGCAAAATTTCAGAAATGGCTATGTTAGAAGAAAATTTAATGGGCAATTAAGTAGCAGCTGGCAACTGGCTTCTAGCAACTGGCATTCTGTTGTTTATTATTTAATATTTCAATTAACTACTTAAATTAAATTGGTTAGAAGCTAGTAGCTAGCTGCTAGAATAAAAAAAATGGAATTAAACTTCAAAAAATATGGCGAAGCCTCAGAAAGTCTCATAATTATTCATGGGTTTTTAGGTTCGTTAGATAATTGGCAAACATTAGCAATTGAGTTTTCAAAAATTTTTTCTGTTTATACTATCGATATGAGGAACCATGGAAAATCGCCACATACCGAACACCATAGTATAAAATTAATGGTGGAGGACTTAGCCAATTTTATGAAAAATAATAAAATAAATACTACTCATTTACTTGGCCACAGTATGGGAGGGAAAGTAGCCATGCAATTTGCAATTAATTACCCTGAAAAAATTGATAAACTAATAATTGCCGATATAGCTCCAAGAGAATATAAACATGGACACGATTCGATTTTTGAAGCTTTAAATGCCATTGATTTATCCCAAATTACTCGTAGAAAAGAGGCTGAAGATATAATGATGCATTTGGTTCCAGATTTTGGAACAAGGCAATTTTTATTAAAAAACCTTACTGCTACAGCTAGTGGCGCTTATACTTGGAAAATGAATTTAAAGGTTTTACAAAACGACTACAACGAAATAGTAGCCCAAATTGAATACAATGGAATTTATTTAAAACCAGTATTATTTATCAGAGGTTCATTGTCGTTATACATAAAACCAGCCGATGAAGTAGAAATAATAGAACATTTTGTAAATGCTAAAATTGAAACTATTGAAGGTGCAGGCCATTGGTTACACGCAGAAAAACCAAAAGAATTTTACGAATTAGTAATTTCTTTTTTAGTTAATTAATGTTTGATTTATTATAAAATAACAAATAAGTAACAAAAAGTGGTGTTTTGAAAAATTGAAAAATTGATTTTAAGGTACTTAAATAAAAAAAACAAAAAAAAGTGACTAAACATTTGTGTTAGTTGTTACTTTTAATACTTTTGCACTCCCTAATTAATGCGAAAGTAGCTCAGCTGGTAGAGCGCAACCTTGCCAAGGTTGAGGTCGCGAGTTCGAACCTCGTCTTTCGCTCCAT
>JBAXCN010000006.1:0-72751 GCA_037141455.1 Bacteroidota bacterium | reverse complement strand
CAATGGCGAATTTCATGATAATCATTTAAATCAAAAAAATCATAGTTCAGACAGTGTTATCTGTGTAATCTGTGGCAAAGTTGTTGGTTTTGCTTCGCTAAAACACAACAATGGCTAATTCATGTTAATCATTTAAATCAAAAAAATCATAGTTCAGACAGTTTATCTGTGTAATCTGTGGCAAAGTTTTGATAATTAAAAACCTTTATGAAATTGAAACCCTAACAACAATTAAGTTTTAATATTTAAAAAAATAAAAGCATCTTCGCGACTTATTTAAAAAAATGGAACAAAAAGTATTAATTATAGACTTTGGAAGTCAGTATACACAGTTGATTGCACGTAGATTAAGAGAATTAAATGTATTTTCTGAAATTCATCCATGTACTCATTTACCCGAATTGGATGATGTAACCAAAGCAGTAATATTAAGTGGAAGTCCATTTTCAGTGAATGATGGCTTATTGCCAAATATTGATTTAACGCCCTATAGAGGCAAACTTCCAATTTTAGGTGTTTGTTATGGAGCACAATTAATGGCTCATCAAAATGGTGGATTTGTAGTTCCTTCAAAAATAAGGGAATACGGCCGAGCAAATTTAAGTTTTATAGCAAATGATATTTTGTTTGATGGCGTAAGTAAAGATTCTCAAGTTTGGATGAGTCATGGCGATACCATTCAAAGCATTCCAGATAATTTTGAAATAATAGCAAGTACCGAATCGGTAAAAGTTGCTGCTTATAAAATTAAGAACGAACCTACTTATGCTATACAATTTCATCCAGAAGTAACGCATAGCCCTGAAGGTGCATTAATGCTTGAAAATTTTGTAAAACATGTGGCAAAAATGAATCAAGATTGGACGCCTGTTCATTTTATTGAAAATATTACCAAAGAACTAAAAGAAAAAATTGGTGATGATAAAGTGATACTTGGATTAAGTGGAGGGGTAGACAGTAGTGTAGCAGCTATTTTGTTAAAACATAGTATTGACAACAACTTAACTGGTATTTTTATTAATAATGGATTGCTGCGCAAAGATGAATACCAACAAGTATTAGATGCCTACAAAGGCATGGGTTTGAATGTGATTGGTGTTGATGCAGGTGAAAGGTTTTTAAGTGAACTAAAAGGAATTTCTGACCCTGAACAAAAACGCAAAACCATTGGCCGTGTCTTTATTGAAGTATTTGACGATGAAGCAAAAAAAATAAATGGTGTAAAATGGTTGGCACAAGGTACTATTTACCCCGATGTAATAGAAAGTATAAGTGTTAAAGGCCCATCTGCTACTATAAAATCTCATCATAATGTGGGTGGATTACCCGAAAATATGGATTTGAAAGTAGTTGAACCATTACGTACTTTGTTTAAAGATGAAGTAAGAAAAGTAGGCAAGGAATTAGGAATTGCCGATGTGATTTTAAATCGACATCCTTTTCCAGGTCCAGGTTTGGCAATTAGAATTTTAGGCGATATTACACCTGAAAAAGTAGCCATTTTACAAGATGCTGACCATATATTTATAAGTGAATTAAAAAGCAAAGACCAATATAAAAACGTGTGGCAAGCAGGTGTTATTTTCTTACCTGTTCAATCAGTAGGAGTGATGGGTGATGAAAGAACTTATGAAAATGCTGTTTGTTTGCGAGCAGTAACTTCGGTTGATGGAATGACTGCCGATTTTTGCCATCTGCCTCACGAGTTTTTAGCCAATGTATCGAACCGAATTATAAATGAAGTAAAAGGCATTAACAGAGTAGTATACGACATTAGCAGCAAACCACCTGCAACTATTGAATGGGAGTAGATTATAATTTTTGATGTTGAATAAGAAATATTGAAGTTGCTAATAATAATCCCTGAGAAGACAAATATAATAGTATAAGGTGAGGCACTATGATTTAAAAAAATCTCGAACAACGATCAACGAATATCGAATATAGAATATAGAATACCGAACAACGAATGTTGAATGTTTGATCAGGTCACCAACCATGGTCAAATAAACAATTCAATAATCTAACAATTCAACAATCTAACAATACAACAATCCAACATCCCATTGCATCACAAACATCCACTCATACACCAACTTGGATTGGCGTTGCAAAATAAACTGCAAGGCTTTGTTTTTTTTGATGCATTTAGTGTAAACAAAAATGAATTGGTGTTGGTATTTAATAAAATTGACCAATGGTTGAGTTTAAAGTTAATTATTGAGGCGCGTACTTTTTTCGTTCAATTTTACGATTATCCAATAGAACGAAAAGGCTCCACTTATGTATTGTTTAATGAATTAAAAAATACAATATTTGAAAGTATAAAACTCCATGAAAACGAACGTTCTTTTCGCTTAGTATTTAAAAATAAAAAGAGTTTAGTTTTTAAATTATATGGCTCAATGGCCAATGTATTATATTTTGAAAACGAAAATTTAGCAGGTCTTTTTCGCCCACAAATAGAGAGTGATAAAAATTTATTATTAACCAATTATTTGCCTTTAGAAGTTGCTGAAAATACAGAGCAATTGGTTGAATTTTTCTACATTTACCGTGATGAAAAAGATTTTCCTGTATTAGATTTAACAGCTAAGGAAGCAATCGAAAACCAAGTGTTTACATCAATTATTGAGGCTTATAACGAATTTACTAAACAATATTTAGGTAAATACTTTTATATTCAAAAAAGAAATCAATTAATACAACAATGCGAAGGAGAGTTAAAGCGATGGAAGCCAGCTTTAGTTAACGCTAGTAAAGCCTTGTTATTTTTGCAAAACAATGTTAGGAATGAGGAAATTGGGCATATAATAATGGCTAATTTGCATCATATGCAAAAAGGCAGCGAAATTTTAAATACGATAGATTTTTATACCAATGAAACAATAAATATTAATTTAAAAGTAAATTTAAATCCTCAAGAAAACGCGCAGTATTATTATAAAAAAGCACGTAACCAAAAAAAAGAAGAACAGCTATTAACAAATAAAATAAAACAAGCAACCGAAAAAGTTGAATTAAACGAGGCTAAGTTAGGCTTGGTTTTATCTGCTCAAACCATGCGCGATTTGAAACAATTTGAATTGCCAATTAATAAACAAAAAAGCAAACTTGAAAATATTGAAAAATTTAAAGTTTTTCAGTTTAAAGGTTATAAAATATATGTAGGTAAAAGTGCCGCAAACAATGATGAGCTAACTGTAAAGTTTGCCCATAAAAACGATTTATGGTTACATGCCAAAGGTGTTAGTGGAAGTCATGTTGTAATTAAGCATCATAACAACGGTATTTTTGATAAAGAAGCAATTGTTTATGCTGCTCAATTGGCAGCTTATTATAGCAAAAGTAAAGGCAGTGAAATGGTTCCTGTTATGTATTGTTTAAAAAAGTTTGTAAGAAAACCAAAAGGTGCAGAGCCAGGAAAAGTTTTTGTAGAAAAAGAAGAAATAATTTTAGTAACACCTAAAATACAAAACGATTAAAAATACGCACTTATTTTAGGTAAAGTTTTAAGGAAATTTAGATTACTTTCAGCGTTTGCTTTGTCTAGTAAAGCATAAATCATTGGATGTTCTTCTGCTTTTAATTTATCAGCAGGATTTGAAGTTGATGAAAGTAAAATTATTAAAATATTTTCTTTGAAAATTTGATATTTTTCTTCAAAAATATCAATAAACTCCCACCCATCCATGCAGGGCATGCTTAAATCTAAAAAAATTAAATTGGGTATTTTTTGTAAACCAGCAGTTAATTGTATTTGATTTTCAAAATAACTTAGGGCTTCATAAGAGTTTTCGAATGATATGATTTCTTGGCAAAAATTGGATTTTTTTAAATTTATTTTACTTATAAACAATGCAATCGAATCATCATCAACACAAAATACCAAAGGAATCATCAATAAATTTTTTTTCAAATATCCTTAAATATATTTAAAATTGCAAATGTATTTGATAAGAAGATTATGGTTGATTTTATTTTTAGGCATTACTTTTTTTGTTAATACTAGTTTTATATTAAAAGTAGATTGGCAATTAAAAAAAAACAAAAATGGAATTAAAGTTTACACTAAAACCAGTGAAAACTCTCCCATAAAAGAGGTAAAGTGTATTACCAATTTCAACTCTACATTATCAGGTTTAGTAGCATTTATTAAAGACATTCCTGCTCATACACAATATATTTACAAATGTAAAAGTGCTTATGTAATAAGGCAAGTAAACGATACTAATTTATATTATTACCACGAAACGGAGACACCTTGGCCTGTAGTAAATAGGTATGGGGTAATTAATTATAAAATTTATCAAAATAAAATTAACAGACAAATTACCATAAATTCGGTTGGTGTATTAGGTGTTTACCCAAAGCAAAATAATAAAGTTGAAGTTGAGAAATTAATTGGTTATTGGATTTTTACCCCACTTGCAAATGGAACCGTAAATGGTGAATATTATTTATTTTTAAACCCAGGAGGTGAAATTCCATCATGGATTATTAATTTTTTTGTAGCTGATGGACCTTATTTAACTATTTTAAAAATGAAAGATTTGTTAATGAAAAATACTTATCAGCAAGCAAAGCTTAATTTTATACAAAACTAAAACCTATTTAAAGGTAATAAATTTCGATGTATTAAAGTTATTCGATTTTAACAATAAACTGTAAGTTCCTTTTGCTAAATGATTGGTCTTTATTTGATAAATATTTGCACCAATTGCAGTATTTACAGTATTTTCATAAATAATTTTACCATTTATATCAATTAAAGAAAGAGCAATATTTAGTTTTTCATTGGTGTTTATTTTTAGTGTAAATTCATCACTAGTTGGATTTGGGAAAATTTGGATTATTGGCGGAAAATTATAGTTTTTTGCAGAAAATATATTTACAGGCGAAATATCGTATTCAGCGTAACTTATACTTATTGGTTTGGCCAAAACTGCAATGGTTGCAATACTTGCTTTAACTATATTACTCATAAAAGTAAAGTTTAAATTCCCAATTGAATCGCTCGAGGTATGATATGCTAAATTTCTAGTATCTGCTCCATCGGTAAGCATTAATGCTTTTTTATTATTATCCCAAAACGAAGCATGATCGCTGCGCCTAAAATCAGGAGCAATTTGCCCATTTTGAGGAACTTCAATACTTATATTTTTTAATTGTGGCACATAAGTTTTACTTGCATTGATAAAAGTATTGTTTAACGAATTAGAATTGGTATTACCACATACTACTAAAAAATTCCCTCTAAACTGATCGGCAACTAAAGCGTTGTATGCATCAGGAAACAATAAGTTAAAACCAGTTGGTGTTGACTGAGAGTTTATTTTATTGGTATAATAACCAATCATTTCAAAGTTTAAAACACCATCAATACTTTCAGTTTGTTTTATACCCGATTGGTTGTATTTGGCACTTCCTATTAAACCAGATTCTTCAAAGTCGAAACCAATAAATTTTATTGAATTTTCAAAATTGTATTGCGATAAAATTCTTGCAGCTTCTATCATGCCAACTAAGCCACTTCCATTGTCATCGGCAGCTGGGCCATTTGAAACACCATCGTAATGGGCATCGATTATATAAGTACTTGCTTCATTTTTTAAACCTAATTTCGTACCTATAATATTTACACCAGTATATGAGTTGAAAGTAAAATTTTGTTTTTCAGTTAATAATTTATAATTATTAAAATGAGTTTCAATTGTATCTCTTACTTTATTAATAAACACATTGCTTGTAGGCAAGTGCCTTATGCCTGAAGCAATAAAATTGAGGTTACTTTTTAATAAATTACTATCTACTTTATTAACCAATTCGTTAATATCAATTGTTTTTCCATCCGATGCATAAATTCTAAATTTAACATTGTTAATATTTAATATTGAAGAGGGGTAATTCCAAATAATAGTTTTATTATTTCCTGGTAAAATATTTATACCAATATCGCCTGAAGTGTTGTTTGTAACAGAATCGAAAATTCCATTTCCATCTTTAGTATATTTTAACCACACTTGGCATTTATCGTTATCAATATCTACTAAGTTATAGTTTATTATCACCGTTTTATTAGTTTGATTAACGCTTGCTGATTCAATAAATACAGTAGGAGAGGTGTTTTGTGCTTTGCAATAATTTAATGCAATTGAGGTTAATAAAATGAAATATACTTTATACATATTAATAATAGGATTTTACTTTTTTAACAATTGTTTTTCAACTATTTGAGTAGAAACTATATTATTATTTTTAAACTCAACTATGGCATTTTCAGAATTTATAGCTTTAATAACACCTATAGCTTTTGTTTTGTAATTTTTATTTTTATTCAATAAAATTACTTTTACTTTTTCCCCTATTTCAAATCCAAAGTTATTTATGTTTTCTGGATCTTGGTTTAATTTATAAATTTTATTATAGCTTGTCGAAAATTTTGTAATCATTAACAAAGATGGACTGTAATAACTAATTTTAACAGTTCCATCAGCATTGTGTGAAAGAATAGTTGCTTTTACTAAACCATCTTCATTGTCATTAAACATTACAGTATCTTTTATATTAAATCCATCTATATTTAAAGGTAGATTATTTTCAAGCGAATCGGATAAAATTGAAGTGTTACAATTATATACATCGGCCGAAACGGTTACTTTGGTTGTATGAAAAATAAGAAAAAAAGTATTTTTATAATCAACCGAAAAATTAGAAAGTTTAATTCCTTTTGTATAAGGAAATTTTCTATACAAATCTCTTTTAGCTTCTAAAATCAATGCGTCTATGTTAGAGCCACCAATTTCCAAAATCCTTGTATAACTTGCAGTTCCAGTTGCAACATACATTAAAGGGCAATCTATATGCGATCCTGTTGAAATATTTCCAGTGTGAAAAGAACATGCACTTAATAACAATGCAAAACTTAAAATTGGAATTACTTTTTTCATTTATTTTTTTAGTATACTTACTTAATCTTTTAGGATTTTATTTATGTTAGAGTCAATTATTTTAACAATTTCTTATTATCTAAATTTTCTAAAATTAGCATTTGCTGAATAGCTATTTGATTCAATTTTATCAACCTGTTTTGTTGTGGCATGTTTTCATTAATCAAAAGTGCATTGATGGTTTCTAAGTTTGAAAGACAAATTAACTCATTTATTTGTGCATAATCTCTAATATTTCCTTTTTTATCAGGGTTTAAATCTCTCCATTCTTTTGCTGTTTTGCCAAATAATGCCATATTTAAAACATCAGCTTCATTGGCATAAACCTTCGAAATTTGATTAGAAGTTAATTCATCTGGAATCAAATTTTGCTTTACAGCTTCTGTATGAATATGATAATTTATTTTGGCTAATTCTCTTTTGGCACTCCAGCCAAATTGCTTTTGCTCTTCTTCTTTTAATCGCTGAAATTCTTTGATAAGATATAATTCAAATTCAACAGAAATCCAACTTGCAAATTTGAATGCTATATCCTTATGCGCAAATGTGCCTCCGTATCTGCCTGATTTAACAATAATACCAATTGCATCGGTATTTGTAATCCATTTCAAAGGTGATAATGTAAAAGCATTTAAACCAGCATTTTTTTTAAACCCCTCGAATTCGAGGGGTTTAAAATTCTGATTATATAAAGTTTCCCAAAGACCTAGAAAGTCAATTGTATTCCTATTTCTCATCCAATTGCCAATTACAGCACTAGAATCATCAGTTTTATGTTTGGCAATATCAGTGATTGAAATATAATCAGCCTCATTTAATTTTACAATTGATATAACGGAATTTAAAACTTTAATTTTTGCCATATGCTAGGTCTATATTTCACCACAAGAAATAATACTTATGGTAATAAAAATTGATATTATTCTTTCCTTAATTCAACATTCAAAATCTACAGCTTTATACAAACATTCTTCTGTTCGGTAAAAAACCTTAATGCTTCCCAGCCACCTTCGCGTCCAACACCACTTTGTTTCATGCCTCCAAATGGAGTTCTTAAATCGCGCAATAACCAACAGTTTATCCAAACGATTCCGCTTTTTATTTGTGCAGCCATTTGGTGCGCAGTATTTAAATTTTCTGTCCAAACAGTTGCTGCTAAACCATATTGCGTTGCATTTGCCATTTCCAAAACTTCTTCTTGGGATTCAAATGGAGTTAAAGTTACCACAGGGCCAAAAATTTCTTCTAAATTAGTTCTACAGTTATATGCTAAGCCTTCAATAATGGTTGGTGCAATAAAATATCCGTCTGCATTTTCACCATCTAATTTTACAGCATTTCCGCCTAATAAAATGGTTCCGCCTTCTTCCTTGGCAAGGTCAATATAACTTAGCACTTTGTCGAAATGCATCTGACTAGCAATGGCGCCAACTTTGGTATCATCGAGCAAGGGATTACCCACTTTCATGACCTTTGATTTTTCGATAAATGCCGCTTTAAATTTTTCGTAAATGGGTTTTTCTATAAATATTCGTGAGCCACATAAACATATTTCCCCTTGATTGGTAAATGATGAGCGCACACTTTCTGAAACTGCTTTGTCGAAATTACAATCTGCGAAAATGATATTTGGATTTTTTCCTCCTAATTCTAACGATAGTTTTTTAAACATGGGTGCTGCTACTCGTGCTATTTCAGCACCAGTTTTAGTTCCGCCAGTAAATGAAATAACCGAAATTCCCGGATGAGAAACGATGGCACTTCCAACTTTTCCACCTAATCCATGCACAATATTTAACACCCCTTTCGGCAATCCTGCTTCTATGCACAATTCCGAAAACAAATAGGCTGTCATGGGAGTAACTTCACTTGGTTTTGCCACCACACAATTGCCAGCAGCTAGGGCAGGAGCTATTTTCCAAGTAAATAAATATAAGGGTAAATTCCAAGGACTAATACAGCCTACTACTCCAATTGGCGTGCGCAATGTGTAATTGATAGCGTGGTTTCCCATGGCGTGTGACTCACTTGCAAAATGCTCGATTGCGGTAGCAAAAAAATGTATATTTTCTACTGCTCTCGGAATTTCACCAAGCTTAGCAAGCCAAACCGGCTTACCTTGATCAATGCTTTCGGCAATGGCTAATTTATCAATATTTTGTTCAATTAAATTGGCTAATTTCAATAAAATTTTACTTCGATTGTTTGCACTCATATTGCTCCATGCTGGAAAAGCAGCTTTGGCAGCTTGATAAGCTAAATCAACATCAGTTTCATCACTATCGGGGCAATAGGAATACACTTTACCTGTGGCAGGATTGATGTTTTCTAAGTATTTTTTTGCATTGGGTTCAACCAACGTTCCATTAATGTAATTGGTTATATTCGTCATTTAATTTTATTTAATAAATAACTATCGGTCTTTACTATTAAATTTTCGGTAACCACTGTCGTTACTGCCAAGTGTAGGGTTTTTGTTATTAGGATTGTTATTAGGCTTTCTATTGTTATTGTTACTGTTATTATTAGTTCTATTGTTGTTGTTGTTACTTCTAAAATTTCTGTTATTATTTCTATAATTATTGTTTTGGTTGTTGTTTAATTTTCGCATTTGCGAAGCTTTAAAATCTATATTTTCTGCGTCATTAATTACAATTTTTCCATCACTTAATTGTTCTAAGTGAGCCATAATTTGCTCATCTCCCAAAACTTCATCATTCCAGTTTCGGCAATTGGTTTTCATAAAACTACCAATGGCATTAATATATGAAGTTCTAAAAGGCCCATCGGGCAGTTCGGTAACTTTGATAATCATGTTCTGTATGTTTTTACCGTAAAAGCGAAACGAAATTTTACTTTGCGGATATTTCATAACCTCTGGCTTAACAAAAACTGTTTCAGGAGTTGGTTTTGGATAAGGAGAATCTAGTTCTAATTTAAAATCGGATATAATGAATAAGTGATCGTATAGCTTGTGTTTGTAATCGGCTATATCTCTTAAATGTGGGTTTAATTGGCCCATTAAAGTTAAAATTTCATCTGCAACTTTTTGACGTTTTACAACATCTTCAATACTGGTTGCATATTCAACCATTTTTTGAATGCTTCTTCCATATTCCGATAAAAATAGTTTACCTCGTTCTGTATTGTATTCTAAGCTAAGTGTATTTCCCATAAAGTCGCAAGTTAATGTTAAACAATTAATATTTTAAATACATTTTTTATTAATTTTAAAAATAAAAATAAAACAAAGTACCAATTATAAGGTTCTTTTATTAGTTTTGTTAAACACTTCAAATATTTAAATATTGAATACCACAGAAATTAAATCACTTTTATTTTTACTTGACGATACTGACCAAGAAGTTGTAAGTATTGTTGAAAATAAATTGCTATCGTATGGTGTTGATGCGCTACCTATTATTCAAAATGAGTTGACTAATATACAAGATGAATATGTGAAAGAAATTACTACCGATTTAATACATAGAATAAATTACAAGCAGTTATTAATTGAATTTGAAAATTGGCTAAAATCGGAAGAAAGAGATTTGTTAGAAGGAGTTTATTTAATTGCTAAATTTAAATATCCCAATATTTTAAAAAGAGAAATTAGGGAGAGTATAGAAAAAATTAAATTAAATGCTTGGCTAGATATGAGACATGATATAACTGCATTTGAAAAAGTTAAAATTTTAAATTATGCATTTTATAATATCCATGGCTTTACAGGGAATGTAGATAACTACCAAAGCTCATCTAACTCATTTATAAATGAAGTTTTAGAAAGCAAAAAAGGAAACCCAATTATGTTGTGCATTATTTATATGTTGGTAGCACAGCATTTAAAGCTGCCGGTATTTGGAATAAATTTACCTCAACATTTTATGTTGGCTTATTTAGAAGAAGAAAAAGTTGACTTAAGCACTCTTGATTTAAACAAACCTTTTCAGTTAAAAGCTGATAATAAAAACGTACAGTTTTACATAAATGCATTCCATAAGGGAGGCGTATTTACCAAAACTAGTTTAGAGCAATTTGTTAAACAAATGAATATTCAAAGTAATCCTATCTACTATTTACCTTGCGATAATTTATCTATCATAAAAAGAGTATTACGCAATTTGGCTTCATCGTATAAACATGAAAATGAAAAGCTAAAAAAAAATCAGATTTACGATATTTTATATTTATTAGGCGAGCCACCTTTAGACCATTTTACTGATGTAACAGATTCTAATTTTGAAGATTAATTTATTTTATCACCCTTTCAAAATTTGTGTAAACATTGAATCTTTTTTCTCTTAAAAAACCTATTAAAGTAATACCAAATTCTATTGCTGTTTCAACAGCTAAACTACTTGGAGCGCCTACTGCACATATTATTTTAATATTTGCCATAGCCGCTTTTTGAATTAATTCAAAGCTAGCTCTACCACTTAATAAAAGTATTTTATTTTCAAATAATTGAGTTTGGTTTTTGTTTCCAATTACTGCTCCAATTAACTTATCTAAAGCATTGTGTCGGCCTACATCTTCTCTAATAAGTTCAATATTTCCATTATTATCAAATAACGCACATGCATGCAAACCTCCTGTATATTCAAAAACATTTTGGCTGCTTCTCAACTTATCAGGCAATGCTAAAATAACGTTTTGACTTACCTTTAAATTTTCTTCAGTTACTTTAGTATTACAAACGGTTTTAATTGCATCAATGCTTGCTTTTCCGCAAACACCACAGCTTGAAGTGGTATAAAAATTCCTTTGAATTTTACTAAAATCAAATACAATATTTTCATTTAACTCAACTCTTACAATATTATTATTATCTTGCTTTGAATTAAGCTCACTACAATATTTTATTTGACTAACGTCATTTACATTTTCAATAATTCCTTCGGTAAATAAAAAACCCAAAGCCAACTCAAAGTCGTTTCCTGGTGTTCGCATGGTTACTGAAATATTGCGCTGCTCTCTATTATTATTTTTACCAAATCCAATTCTTATTTCCATAGGCTCTTCTACAGCTAATAAGTCATCCGTTAATTCCGATTCAACATTATTAATTTTCAATATTTGTATTGGAGCAACTGCAGCATTTTTCATAATGTTTGAAAGTTGTTTGTTTTAAATTTTTCAAAATCTATTAAAGTATCTACACTGGTTATATTTTTCAAATCACTCGGTATAATTTTTACAGCTTCAATTTCATTTAAAAATTGTTGTAAACTAGTATTACCATTTTTATAAAATTGCAATAGTTTTTCTAAATCGTTTTTATGATAAATTGCTAAAAGCGGTTCCCTAAAATTGGTTTCATTATTAAAATAGGAAACAGTTTTATTATGTGTAAAAAAAAGGTTTTTTATTTTTAAAATATCATTTAAATCTAATAAAGGATAATCGCAACCCAATACAAAAAAAGAAACGTTTTTTTTAAACTCCAAAGCAGTTAATAAAGCACCAATAGGACCAGAGTTTTCAAATGCTGCATTATCGTATAAATACTGATATTGTTGATTTAGATTGAGCTTTTGAGTGTGATTCAATGAAATAAAAACATCATTACAAATATATTTCAATTGGTCGCTTAAAAAATATACTTGCTCTTTATTTCGATATATTAAAAATGCTTTATCAGTATGCATTCGGGAGCTTTTTCCCCCACCTAAAATCAATCCAATTAAATTGTTTTCACCTGTTATTTCACTTACCGATTGAATAATTTTAGCATTAAATAATTTATACTTTTCTATGCATTCTAAAAGCAAATAATCTCGAACAACAAGAATTAAGTTACCTTCGATAGAATTGTTTACATATTGGCTAATTATTTCTTTTAAAACAGGTTCTAAACCAATGTTTTGGTTTATTTCTAAACGTCCAATTTCGTCAATTATTAAATAGTTTTTATCTGTATTTTTATTTAAAATTTGTTGGGCTAAAGTAAAAGCAGAATTATAAAAACGAAATCTACCAACTAATGTAACTTCACTATCATTTGATGTTGCACTAGCTTCAAAATCGAAATATTCTTTGGTTTCAATATCAAACAATTTTCTATTTCCATTAACATCTGGAGTTAAAATGCCACCTGCATTTTTTTGTAAATTACACCAATTTAATAATTCAGTAGTTTTGCCAGTTTTAATTGCTTTACTTAAAATATAAATATTAGGATTCATGGTATAAAGTTATGACAATTATATTTTCAATGAAAGCTTTATACTTAACAATAACGTTTTTGTTTTTACTTGCCAATTGCATTGCTAACAATGAATTATTTTTCATTTTTGGTAAATCAACAAGTATTAAATTAATACTATTTTGATTACTTAACGATTTTTTTTTAATATAATATATTACAAATGGGGCAACTACAAAACTTAAAAAGGCCATTATTGCTATTGTTCTTAAAATTAAAAAAATACCAATCCATATTTTCCCTCCATTTACATATAAAACTACAACTACAAAAAGTAACGTACTTAAAATGCCAATCCATTTAAAGTTAAAATTGTTTTGCTTTTTTGAACTTAATTCAATTGATATATTTGATTCAATTTCTTTTGAAATAACAGCCCATTTATTGCTAAGTTTATTTGGTAAAAAATAACACCAATAACCTAATAATAAACCCCATATGGCATACAATAAAACATACATTGAAATCAAAACTAAGCTAAATGATTGAGATAAAAGTAAACCAAATTCGTTTAAAATATTATTAAATAATAAATCAATGGCTTTCCAAAAGTTTAATCCATAAAAAATGGTTTTATTGATAATTAATTGCAAGCTCGATTCAACCATTGCAATAACTCCAAATAACAAAGTACTTATTAATTTAAAACCAAGTGAGCTAAAAATAATTGCACCAATAAAACCTTGAAATAATACGGCAAAGTATGCAGCAGGTGGCGATTGTGGACTAACAGCAGCCTTAACCATTAATACTAGCAAAGTTGCTTGTGTTAAAGTCTTATAATTTTGATTGCTATAAAATGAAATTAAACCAATTAAAATAACAGCAAATCCACCAACAAAAAATCCAGTAAAAGGAATTTTAAATAAATGCATTATACCGCCTAAACTACATTCAGAAAAAGCCCACAAAGCAGTTAGTTTATATACATTACCCGTTTTTTGCATGTAAATGCAATAATAGCAAATTGAATTTAAAACTGTAATTTAATTAACTAAAGCGGAATATTACCATGTTTTTTCCTTGGCAAATTCACTACTTTATTTTCAAGCATTTTAAATGCTTTAATCAGTTTTATTCTAGTTTCTTCTGGTAAAATTACTTCATCAATAAAACCACGCTCGGCAGCTCTATATGGATTTGCAAAAATACCCGCATATTCTTTTTCTTTTGCTGCAAGTTCAACTATTGGATCGGCAGCTTTATCAATGTCCTTTTTAAATATAATTTCAGCGGCACCTTTAGCTCCCATTACCGCAATTTCTGCACTAGGCCAAGCAAAATTCATATCAGCTCCAATGTGTTTTGAATTCATCACATCGTAAGCGCCACCATAAGCTTTACGCGTAATAACTGTAATACGCGGAACAGTTGCTTCGCAAAATGCATACAAAAGTTTTGCTCCGTTGGTAATAATGGCATTCCACTCTTGGTCGGTTCCTGGTAAAAAACCAGGTACATCTTCAAAAACCAATAATGGAATATTAAAGCAATCGCAGAAACGAACAAAACGAGCTGCTTTTTGCGATGAATGTATATCTAAAACACCAGCTAAGTATGCCGGTTGATTGGCAACAATTCCTATACTTTTACCAGCCAAACGTGCAAAACCAACTACAATATTTTCAGCATAATTTTTATGAACTTCATAAAAACTATCTTCATCAATAACTTCAGTTATTACGTCTCTTATATCGTATGGTTGATTGGCATTTTCTGGAATAATTTCAGCAAGTTTTAACCTGTTTTCATCTGTCAATTCATAACTTAAATCAATTGCTTTCTCTTCGCAATTATCGGGCATATAACTAATCAGTTTTTTAAGTTGACTGATACAATCAATTTCGTTTGCAGCAGTAAAATGCGCCACACCGCTTTTGGTTGAATGAACCGAAGCTCCACCTAAATCTTCACTACTAACTTCTTCGTGCGTAACTGTTTTAACCACATTTGGACCAGTTACAAACATATAACTAGTATTTTCTACCATCATTATAAAATCGGTAATGGCTGGGCTATAAACGGCACCACCAGCACAAGGACCCATAATTGCTGATAATTGAGGAATAACTCCACTTGCCATGGTATTTCTATAAAAAATATCAGCATAACCACCAAGAGAAACTACACCTTCCTGTATTCTAGCTCCACCACTGTCGTTTAAACCAATTAAAGGAGCACCATTTTTCATGGCTAAGTCCATTAGTTTACATATTTTTTCGGCATGGGTTTCGGAAAGCGAACCACCAAAAACAGTAAAATCTTGCGAAAAAGCATAAACAAATCTGCCATTGATTGTGCCATAGCCTGTTATTACGCCATCTCCAAGAAACTGTTGGCTTTCCATTCCAAAATCTTTAGAGCGGTGCATTACAAATGCACCAATTTCTTCAAAACTACCTTCATCAAACAAAAAGTGAATACGTTCTCTGGCCGTTAATTTCCCTTTTTTATGCTGAGAAGCAATTCTATCAATTC
Source organism: Bacteroidota bacterium (assembly GCA_037141455.1). Taxonomy (GTDB): domain Bacteria; phylum Bacteroidota; class Bacteroidia; order UKL13-3; family UKL13-3; genus JAAFJM01. The sequence continues at coordinate 57,115 of JBAXCN010000006.1, read as the reverse complement.
CTCCACCAAGTTTTGACTGTTCTCTTAATTCAATTAAATGTTTACGTTTGTCCATATATATTTTAACAAGGTTGGCAAATTAATATATTAATAATATACTTAATTGTTTTAAGTAAAATAAAACAAATTTTTTTTTTAGAGTTTAAAAATTAAAGTATTAATTGCAACCAATAAATGAATGATACTAATAAATATATTGTATTACAAATTAGGAACATGGTTAGTTCTAGGTGTATTTCGTTAGTACAAAATTTGCTTGGAACTATTCCAAATATTTTAATTGAAAAAGTATATTTAGGTGCTGCACAAGTTCAATTAAAAGAAGGTAAATTCGATTTTATAAACTTTCAAAAAAAGCTTCAAGAGTTAGGTTTTGATTTAATATATGATAAAGAAACTGCCTTATTTGAAGCAATAAAAGTAGCAGTTTTAGAAATGATTTATTACGGAAATAATTTAAATACTATAATAAGAAATTCAGATTATTTAAGCGACAAGCTAGCACAACCCTATAGTTTTTTGAGTAAATTGTTTAGCGATAATGCCCCGGTTACATTAGAAAAATATATTATATTAGTTAAAATTGAAAGGGTGAAGGAACTACTAAGTTATAACGAAATGACCTTAAGCGAAATTTCATACCAAATGGGTTATAGCAGTGTTCAGTATTTAAGCAATCAGTTTAAACAAATTACAAACTTTTCAGTGAGTGAATACAAATTGTTGCCAATAAAGCCAAGAATTCCTTTGGATCAATTGATTTAAAAATTCAAAGTTAAAATAACATATTCATTCCGCATTTCCACTTGAGCGGAACCCTTTATTTAATACACTATATTATTAGTTAATCAAGTCTTTAAAAAAGGAAGATCCTTAAAGCATGACGTTTGTTAGTGCCCTGCTATACTGCTGTCATTCCGCAGGAATCCTCCTTTTTTAATAATACTATTCTATTAGTTAACAAACTATACAAAAAAAAGATGCTTAAAGAATAACGTTTATTATTGTTTACCATTAACTGAAATTAATCTTTGAGGGGAGCCTAAACACCACTTCGAACTTATTTCAGCGAATGTTTTCCTCAACAACCAAAAGCAATAAACCTAATTTTATAACAAATATTTTAAATATTATAACAGAATCATTTTAATAAAAATGCAATGTTGTATTGAATAATTTAGCATTTTTTAAACGTACAATTATGAAAATAAAAAAGAATGTAGCAATCAGTGAATCAGGGTTTATTTTTAATCCTACTACAGGCGATTCATTTAGCACTAATCCCATTGGTTTAGAGATAATAAGAATGCTAAAAGACGATAAAGGCAAAGACGAAATTAGAAAAACTATTTTAACTAAATATAATGCCGATGAATCAACTTTTGAAAAAGATTATTACGATTTTGTAATGATGTTGCAAAACAACCAAGTTGCAGAGGAAACTGAATAATTTTTATTTAAAACAAAAGTGATGAAACAAAAAATAACGGTAGCAGTATCGGGATTAAACAATATTGATAGTCCTGGCCCAGGAATACCAGTAATACGTGCTTTAAAAGAAAGCAAAGATTTTGATGTAAGGATTATAGGCTTGAGTTATGAAACATTGGAGCCAGGATTATACATGCACAATTTGGTTGATAAATCTTACCAAATTCCTTTGCCAGGTTCTGGAATTGATTCATTAATGGAACGATTGAACTACATAAATGTGCAAGAAATGATTGATGTAATTATTCCAAATTTTGATGCTGAATTAGCTAATTTTATGAAAATAGAAAATAGGCTTAAATCAGAATTAGCTATAAACATGTTTTTACCAACACAAGAGCAATTTGACGAAAGACATAAAGCCAACTTGTATGAATTTGGCGAAAAACATGGCGTACATGTTCCATTTAGTAAAATGATGTTTAGCACTGCCGAAATACCAACTATTGCCAGTGAGTTTACTTACCCAATGGTGGTTAAAGGCAAGTTTTATGAAGCATATATTGCATACAATGCCGAACAAGTTGGGAATTATTTTAATAAACTAAGCACTAAGTGGGGCTTGCCTATTATTATACAAGAATATGTTTTTGGAAGTGAGGTAAACGTTACAGCATTGGGCGATGGAAAAGGAAATGCCATTAGTGCAGTGCCCATGCGCAAGTTATTTATTACCGACAAAGGCAAAGCTTGGGCGGGTATTTCATTAGATGACGATGAGTTGGTAAATATTGCTAAACAAGTTATTTCGTCATCGAAGTGGCGAGGCGGAATGGAGTTAGAGTTTATTAAAACAGCCGAAAACAAATATTATTTATTAGAAATAAATCCACGTTTTCCTGCTTGGGTATACTTAGCTGCCGGCTGCGGACATAACCAACCAGAAGCACTAGTAAAATTAGCTTTAAACTTACCTGTTGAACCATTTGGCGATTATGAAATAGGTAAAATGTTTATTCGTTACTCGTACGATATGATTGTAGATTTAAAAGAATTTGAACAGATATCAACGGTAGGGGAGCTATAGTTGGCTTCTAGCTTCTGGCCTCTGGCTTCTAACAAATACAAAAAGTAAAATAATATTCAACCAAGTAAAATAAATTAGCTAGAGGCCAGCAGCCAGCAGCCAGAGGCTTAAACATAAAAACAATGGAAAAACTAAGATATGAAAGACCAGTAATTAAAAAATTAAATACTGGCGTAATGAACAAGTACGGTACTAGAACTGAGTACACTCCATTTACCAATATAGATGGTGCAAAAGTAAAAGATTTAATAGCAGAATTTGGTTCGCCATTATTCGTAATGAGTGAGCAAACTATTAGAAAAACATACAAAGATGCAGTACGTGCATTTACTACAAGGTATCCAAAGGTGCAGTTTGCATGGAGTTATAAAACACATTATAACAATGCCATTTGTAGCGTTTTTCACCAAGAAGGAAGTTGGTCAGAAGTGGTTTCGGGATTCGAGTATAAAAAAGCTTTATTAAACGGAGTACCCGGCAATAAAATAATATTTAATGGGCCTGATAAAACTGATGAAGATTTAGTACTGGCCATTAACAATGAGTCAATGATTCATATTGATCATTTAGATGAACTATACAGAATTATTGAGTTAACCGAAGAGTTAAAAAAGCGACCTAAAGTAGCCATTAGAGTAAACATGGATACTGGAGTTTACCCAATGTGGGATAGGTTTGGATTTAATTATGAAAGTGGTCAAGCTTGGGATGCCATTAACAAAATTATTTTAACCGATAAAATGGATTTAATAGGCTTGCATACGCATATTGGAACATTTATGTTAACCCCAAGTGCTTATGCTGTTGCAGCTACCAAGTTATCCGATTTGGCTTATCATATAAAAACTAAGTTTGGCAAAAACATTACTTATATTGATATGGGAGGAGGGTTTGCTTCGCGCAATACGCTTAAAGGTTCTTATTTAATGGGTGCCGATTCGGTGCCAAGTTTTGATGATTATGCAGAAGCTATCTGTTCGGCTTTATTAAATTCGGATTACAGTAAAGATGAATTACCATTATTAATATTAGAAAGTGGCCGTTCGTTGGTTGATGATGCAGGTTATTTATTGGGAACTGTTTTGGCTAACAAACGATTAAGCGATGGACGCAAAGCTACCATTATGGATTTTGGTGTAAATTTATTATTTACTTCGTTTTGGTACGAACATAAAATATCACCAGCGCAAGAGTTTAGCCATTATACCGAAGATTCAGTAATTTATGGCCCATTGTGTATGAACATTGATGTAATAAGAGAAAATGTAACTTTACCACCAATGAAAAAAGGCGATAATGTGGTAGTGCATACTGTAGGTGCTTACAACATGACTCAGTGGATGCAATTTATATCTATGAGGCCAAATGTAGTAATAATAGACATGGATGGTAAACCTCATTTAATTCGTAAAAAAGAAACTTTGGAGTACATGAATAGTTTAGAAGAAACTCCAGCATATTTAAAAGAATTTAAACTTTAAATAAAGCGCATTTTATCATTTAAAATTGAAATTAATAGACCTTAAATATCATTTAAAAAACCATACAAATGGATTGCTTAACAGCTATTCCCAATTGTTTTTAGCTGATAGTTATTGGTTGGCCTTCTTTGTTTTAATTGCATCATTTATTGATGTATATGTAGGGGTTTATGGTCTATTAGCTGTAGTTTTAACAAATGTATTTGCACATATTTTAAACTTTAACCAAACTTATGTAGCAAAAGGGTACTATGGTTTTAATAGTTTATTGGTTGGCTTATTTATAGGTTATACTTTTCAGCCAAGCTGGCAATTAGTTGTTTTTACTGCATTTATTAGTTTTGTAACATTTATAATTACTATTGTAATTGCAGGCTTGCAAGCAAACAAAAAATTACCTTATTTAAGTTTGCCTTTTTTGTTTGTAGTATGGTTAATTCAATTGGCTACGCCACATTTTGCGCCATTAATAAATAACGACAGAGGTATTTTTGTTTACAACGATTTACTAAGAATTGGTGGTTCGGAAATGGTAACTGCCTATCATTTTTACGATAGTATTGTATTGCCACATTTGGTTGAAGTTTATTTGAAATCGTTGGGAGCAATTATTTTTCAATACAATATTATTGCAGGCTCTTTAATAGTAATTGGTCTTTTAATATTTTCCAGAATTGCGTTTTTACTTTCAATTGTTGGTTTCATTAGTGGTTATTATTTTTTTATTTTACTACAAGGAAACATTGATTTAATCAATTATTCGTACATAGGCTTTAACTTTATTTTGGCTGCAATAGCAATTGGTGGTTATTTTTTATTGGCAAATGCTTATTCGTTTTTAATGGTAATAATTATTGCACCAATCATTTCAATAATTATAGCTGCATCAGCCACAGTTTTAAATGTTTTGGGGTTATCGGTATTTTCGCTTCCATTTAATATAATGGTTATAATTGTGCTTTATTTTTTATATAATAGAGTTAAAGCTGATAAATTAAAACTGACTCAAGTTCAGTTGTTTTCACCTGAAAAAAACTTGTATAGGTACCTAAACGAAAAAGAAAGATACAACGATGAAGTATATTTTAAAATAGGATTGCCTTTTTATGGTGAATGGATTATTTCGCAGGGACAAAATGGAAGCATTACCCATAAAAACGAATACCAATATGCTTGGGATTTTGTAATAAAAGACGATGAACTTAAAACATTTCGTTTGCCAGGAAACAACTTAGAAGATTATTACTGTTACGCGCTGCCAATTTTAGCTCCGGCTGATGGGTATGTAATAGATATAATTGATGGCATTGACGATAACTTGGTAGGTGATGTAAACATGCAACAAAACTGGGGCAATACTATTATAATAAAGCACGCGGAGCAGTTGTATTCTAAAATTAGTCACATTAAAAAAAATAGTTTTAAAGTTGCCATTAACGATTATGTGTACAAAGGACAAATGTTGGCAAACAATGGCAATTCAGGTCGTTCGCCTGAGCCACATATACATTTTCAATTGCAATCAACCTCGGTAATACAAGCCACTACTATAAAATATCCGTTAAGTAATTATGTAGTTAAAAGAAACGACAATTACATTTATTATTCAAGTGGAATTCCGTTAGAAAATGAAATAGTTGCCAATGCTTCATTGAACAATTTATTAAAAAATGCTTTCCACTTTATACCCGGCAAAAAAATTAATTGGAACATAAAAACAGGCAATAAAAACGAGTTTGTAAAATGGGAAGTATTTACAGATATTAATAACCATTCATACATTTATTGTTATAAAACAAAGGCGTTGGCTTGGTTTGTTAACGATGGAATTAAGTTTTATTTTACCAATTTTGAAGGAAATAAAAATAGTTTTTTATATACTTTTTATACAGTGTTAAACAAAGTAGTTTTTAGTTTTTATAAAGACATGGTAATAGAAGACTCGTTGCCAGTATACCAAGTTTTTAATATTTCAAAAAGGTTTTTCAACGATTTTATATTGCCTTTTAAAAATACTTTAAAAGCACAATACATTTTAAATTATTCTGAAATTGATGATTATTTATACACTAAAAACATAGTTTTAAATAGTGAGGTAAAACTAAAAACGCTATTTAATACCAGTAACGATACCAAAGCTAAAATACATATAATGGAAGGAAATATTAACTCCATAGAGATAAAAAAAACCAATAAAATAACTGTGGCCCAATGCGAAATATTATAATAATTGTACTGTTATTAATGTATGTAAATGCTATTAAAGCGCAAATATTATTTGGAGCAAAAAGCAATTACGAAGTTTATAAACTTACCAATAATTTTAGGTTAGGTAAAACCAATTTGTTTAACCAATTGTATATAGAAACAGGGGTAAAGTTTAGTTCGGAAATAGATACAATTGGCAACTTAAACAATAGCCAAATAGGATTGCAACACCAATTAAGTAAAAAACTTTTAATGTTTCATGCTTATAATTATTTATCGCAAAGTATGTGGTGGGGCAATTTAAACCAGCATAGTTATTATGCTAATTTTGAGTACAAACACAACAATAATTTAAAATTTAATTTTGCAGGCTCCTACATTTATGTAAAAAGCAAAACATTGGCAAGTGTACCTCCACCACCTATTCCACCTGCACCTCCAAGTCAAGTAATTCCTTCAGAAAATATTACCAATAACAATTATTTTTTCTCAATTAGTAGTACTTTTAGGTTAAATAAACTTTATTTAAAACCTGCTTTGGCTTTTAGCCAATTAAATAATTTAAAAGAAGCACATAACCAGTATATGGCAGGTGGCGAATTGTTTTACGATATAAAAAACAATGAAAAATTGGTGTTTGGTTTGGGGGTATTTCATTTTAATAACAACAACGATTTAAGTACATTAATTAAACCCTCCATTTCCTATATTATTAACGATCAACTTTCCATTAACGCAGATTATTTTTACACTACAGCCCGCAATTTTTCTGACCAAGATGGATACATTATTTATAACTCCATTGATAAAACCGTTGACAGAACTAACATAAATTTAAAATATGAATTTATAAATAATGCTTTTATTTATACTATTTATCAGTTTGAACGAAAACAAGATTTTATAACCACAAACAATTATAATTTTAACTCAATATTTTTAGGAATTAAATACAATTTATAAAACCCCAATATGAAAAAAACAATTTTAGTATTACTATTTAGCCTTTTTATAGGCTTTGCCAATGCACAAGACGATAAAATAAAAGTTGCATTTGCCACAAGTTTAGGTTTTGAAAACAAAACCAATTACACAGCAGCCATTGCCAATATAATGGAAGTTTATAACCCAACATCGTACGAAATAAATTTACGATTAGGTTGGTTACATTATTGCGCAGGCTTGCATAACGATTCGAAAAAGTTTTATAAAATAGCAGTTGATTTAATGCCTTTTTCTGTTGAAGCAAAGTTTGGCTACATATACCCACTTTCGCTTTTAAACGAGTGGGACGAAGTAGCCAACCAATATAATTCCATTTTAAAAATAGACCCCAATAACAGCTATGCATTGTATGCTTTAGGAATGGTGTATTACAACGGAAAATTATACGAAAAAGCACACAAATGTTTTACCCTTTTGGTAAACTTGTACCCATTTAGCTACGATGGGTTACACATGTTGGCGTGGACCAATTACAGGCTTACAAAACTGAAAGAAGCCAAGCTTTTGTTTAACAAAGTATTGTTAATTGCACCCAACGATTCTTCCTCGTTAGAAGGATTGGCACTGATAAAATAATTTAAAAATTATTTTTCAAAGTTTAAGCCTTTGACAAATAAATAAATTAACCTTCATTGTTTATTCAATGGAGGTTTTTTTTATTTTTATGTGTTTTGATAATAGATTGTTTACTTTAATAAATAGTATTTTACATAAGAATAAAAACAATTGTCCAATATTATCATTTTATTTAACAAATGATAAATCTGCCTTATTTATACTTTAAACTTAAAAACTTTACTGCATTTCCTTTTCAAGAGGAATGTTGGCAAGCTTATTTTAATGGTAAAAGTGGGTTGCTCAACGCGCCAACTGGTAGTGGTAAAACATTGGCTTTGGCATTACCCATATTGGCCGAAGGGGCAACGTTAAAAAATAAAAAAGGGATTAAAGCCATTTGGATAAGTCCTATAAAAGCCCTTACAAAAGACCTTCAATTTGCAATAGAAGATGCTGCAAAAGCCATGAATGTTGATTGGCAAATAAGTATAAGAACGGGTGATACTTCAAATAGCGAGCGGGTAAAACAAAGCAAAAAACAACCCGATTTTTTAATTACTACTCCCGAAAGTTTGCAGTTAATGCTTTCGCAAAAAAACGCTAACGAAATTTTTGAAAACTTACAAGCAATTGTAATTGATGAGTGGCATGAGTTAATAGGCAATAAAAGGGGAGTGCAAATGGAATTGGCAATTGCTTATTTGGTTAATAATTGTGCAAATTTAAAAGTTTGGGGTATAAGTGCTACCATAGGTAATTTAGATGAAGCCACGCAAGTTTTATTATACTCGTTTAATAACAACCCCAACAAAAAAACTGTATTGATAAAAGCCAATATTGAAAAAAATATTGAAATAATATCGGTATTGCCCAACGAAGTTGAAAATTTTCCTTGGGCTGGGCATTTAGGTTTAAAGTTAATTGATAAAATAATACCAATAATAGAAAACGCCAATACAACACTTATTTTTACAAACACACGTGCACAAACAGAAATATGGTACAGGGCTTTAATAGAAGCAAATGCAGACTTAGCAGGTAAATTAGCCATGCACCATGGTTCATTGAGCAATTCTATTAGAACTTGGGTGGAAGATAATTTGCATGAAGGCAATTTAAAAGCTGTAGTTTGTACGAGTAGTTTAGATTTAGGGGTTGACTTTCGTCCGGTTGACCAAATAATACAAATAGGTGGGCCCAAAGGAGTAGCCCGTTTTATGCAACGAGCAGGTAGGAGCGGACATCAACCTGGAGCTAAATCGTTAATTTATTTTTTACCAACTCACGCCTTGGAGTTATTAGAAGCTTCGGCTTTGCGGCAATCAATTTTAGAGCAAAAAATGGAAAGTAAAATTCCAATACAAAATGCTTTTGATGTACTCAGTCAGTTTATGGTAACGTTGGCTGTTGGCAGTGGTTTTAATGCTTCGGAATTATTTTCAATTATTCAATCAACTTACTGTTTTAGGAATATAAATGAACAGGAGTGGGAGTGGTTATTAAGTTACATTACTGTAGGTGGAAAAGCGCTTTATGCTTATGAAGAATTTTATAAAGTAGAAATAGATGAAAAAGGAATTTATGAAGTAAAAAACAAACGAATTGCGTTAAGGCACCGAATGAATATTGGAACCATTGCTAGCGATGCAGTTTTATCAATTAAATATCAAAATGGTGGAAGTTTAGGGACTGTAGAAGAATGGTTTTTTAGTAAATTAAAACCAGGTGCTGTATTTTGGTTTGCAGGCAAAACATTAGAATTGATTGAAATTAGAAATTTGATTGTTTATGTTAAAAAATCGAAAAAAGAAAATGCATTGGTTCCAAGTTGGCAGGGAGGTAGAATGCCATTAAGCAGTCAACTTTCAGATATGTTGAGGTTGGGCTTAAACGACTTTTTAAACAATAAAAATACCGACAATGAATATTTGGCCATAAACGAATTGTTATTAACTCAGCAACAAGTATCGTTGGTTCCTAATAACAAGCAATTGCTTATAGAAAAACTGCAATTAAAAGATGGTTACCATGTTTATATCTATCCTTTCGAAGGCAGGTTGGTACACGAAGGATTGGCAAGTTTAATTGCTTATAGAATTTCGGTAATTAAACCAATTAGTATTTCCATGGCTTACAACGATTATGGGTTTGAATTATTGAGCGATGAACCAATACCGATAGAAGAAGCAATTGGCGATAATGCATTTGGTATTGAAGACTTGCAACAAGATTTATTGAATAGTTTAAATGCTGCTGAAATGGCAAGAAGAAAATTTAGGGATATTGCTAAAATAGCTGGTTTAATTTTTACTGGGTTTCCCGGAAAACCAATGTTAGGCAAACATTTACAAGCGAGTAGTAAAATGTTTTTTGATGTATTTAATGATATAGAACCTGAAAACTTATTTTTAAAACAAGCATATAACGAAGTTTTAAACGACCAATTAGAAGAAAAAAGGTTAACAACAGCTTTACTTAGAATAAACGAACAAGAAATATGCATTAAAAATTTAAGCCAAGCTTCGCCATTTTGTTTTCCAATAATGGTTGATAGGTTGAGAGAGAAATTGAGTAGCGAAAAAATAGAAGATAGAATAGTTAAAATGCTAGCTCAAATTGACAGAGCTAACTAAATAGTGCTTGAATGTATTATTGAACTTAAAAAAATTACCTTTGAACTTTATTAATAAATTATGAGTAACAACGATATTCTAAAAAAACTGAGGGTAGCACTTCATTTAAAAAATACTGATATTATAGAAATATTAAAGCTAGTCGATTTTAAAATATCGGAAAGCGAATTGGGTGCATTGTTTAGAAAAGAAGACCACCCCAATTACAAAGACTGTGGTGATCAAATATTGCGCAATTTTTTAAATGGTTTGGTTATTCACCTCAGGGGGCCAAGAGAAGATGGCAAGCCTATTGATTAATATTATTGAAATTAAAATCATTGATAAAATACTTATGCTAAATATAAAATGATTTAGTATTGTAATACTCACTTAAAGTACTCAAAAAAAAATGGAAGTTAAAGACAACAATGGGACATTATTAGCCGAAGGCGATTCAGTTTCAGTAATTAAGGATTTAAAAGTTAAAGGCTCATCATCGGTAATAAAAAGGGGTACCATTGTTAAAAATATCCGCCTTACAGATGATGAAAATGAAATAGAAGGAAAGGTTGAAAAATCGATGATGGTTTTAAAAACTGAATTTTTAAAGAAAGCATAATTATTAAAGTGGAAAAGATTAAAGTTTTAGTTGTTTTTCTGTTTATTTTCGGTTGTAATCAAAAACCAACAGAAGCATTTTTAATTGATAAAGAAATAATGAAATTACACGATGAAGCCATGGCTAATTCGGCAAATTTATTAAACCTTAAAAATGATATTAACTTAAAAAGTGATTCAGTTATAGATATAACAATAAAAGATTCGTTGCAAGGCATTGCTTTTAAACTTAAAAAAGCCGATAAAATGATGTTAGATTGGATGCACCAATACAAAAGTCCAAACTTAAAAAGCGATACTGCTTTAAATTATTTAATGAAACAATTGGTGAAAATTAAGGCGGTGCACGAAATAACTTTTGAAAGCATTAAAGAAGCAAAAACAATTTTAAAGAAATGAAAAAATTAAGTTTACTGTTAATAATAACTGTATTTATTTTTAGTTGTGGAGATAAAAAACTCCCAATTTTAGGTGAAAGAGCGGTTGATATAAAAATAATTGATGGCAAAGAAGTTATTGATAGTGTTTATAGCACAGTTCCAAATTTTTCATTGATTAATCAAGATGGAAAAGTAACCAACGAAAACAGTATTAAAGATAAAATATATGTAGCCGATTTCTTTTTTGTTACCTGCCCAACTATTTGCCCTAGAATGAAAAAGAATTTGCTAACCATTTATAAAAAATATGAAGGAAACCCCAATGTACTTTTCCTGTCTCATACCATCGATCCTGATCACGATTCGGTTTCAGTATTGAATGATTTTGCAAATAGGTTAGGAGCTAAAAGCAGCCAATGGCTTTTTTTAACAGGAAACAGAGATTCAATCTATCAACTTGCTGCAAAAGGATATTACGCAACTGCATTGCCCGACTCTACCGAACCAGGAGGTTATGTGCATAGCGGTGGCTTAATTTTAATTGATAAAAAAAGAAGAGTAAGGGGCATTTATGATGGCACTAGCGAAAAAGATGCAGACGTTTTAATTAAAGACATTGAAATTTTATTAAATGAAAAAGAGTAGCATTTTATTGTTTTTAATTTCCTTTATTTTTATAGCCAGTTGTATCGAAAATCAGTTTCAAAATGCAACTGTTAATTTAGCATCGGGTTACCAATTATACGAAAAAAATTGTAGCAATTGCCACCAAACTGATGGTTCAGGATTAGCAAAATTATACCCACCTTTACTCAATGCTGATTATATTAAAAATAATCCTACTGCTTTAGATTCAATAATTAAATACGGCCAAAAAGGTTCAATAACTGTAAACGGAATTGAATATAATTTGCCAATGCCTGGAGTTAAAAACTTAAGTGATTTTGAAATAAAACAAATTGCTTCGTATGTGCTTATTAAGTTTAATAAATTAGATAGTTTGTTGATTCAATAATTAAAAAATATTTTTTTGTAATATTTGTACCATTTAAAACTTACAATATAAATACTGGTAAAAAAATAATACATTTATACCTTTAAAATTTATGCAAAAAAGTGTTTTAGGAACAATAATTACATTGTTTCTTTTTTATAATCTAACAGCCCAAAATAAGTATACTTTTAGTGGAGTTTTAACCGACAGCGCAAATGGGGAAACATTATTAGGAGCAACTGTAAAAGTATTAGAAATTAAAAAAGCGGTATCAACCAACAATTATGGATATTTTGCTATTAATTTACCTTCAGGAAATTACACCATTCAAGTTAATTACATTGGATTTCAAACAAAAATATTTTCTATTCAATTAAGTAAAAATATCAATATGAATATTTTACTAAAGCAAAAAAATATTACTGGAAAAGAAATAGTAATAACTGGTGAAAAAGAAGATAAGAATATAAAAAGCACCGAAATGAGTAGGGTAGAGCTAACGGGAGAAAAGGTAAAACAATTGCCTGTTATTTTTGGTGAACCCGATATTTTAAAAGCCATAACTTTATTACCAGGCATTAAAAGTGGTGGTGAAGGAGGTACAGGTTTTTATGTTAGGGGTGGTGGGCCCGATCAAAATTTAATTTTAATGGATGAAGCTGTGGTTTATAATCCTTCGCATTTATTAGGATTTCTTTCTGTTTTTAATACCGATGCGGTTAAAAATTTAGAAGTAATTAAAGGAGGAATTCCTGCAAATTACGGAGGAAGACTATCGTCAATTTTAAATGTAAACATGCGAGAAGGCAATAACCAAAAGTATGAATATAATGGTGGAGTTGGTTTAATAGCATCTAGATTTAGTGCCGAAGGGCCTATAAAAAAAGGTAAAAGCAGTTTTTTAATAGCTGGCCGAAGAACCTATATTGATTTTTTAGCAAGGCCATTTTTACCCAATGAAGCCAAAGGAAACGCCTATTACTTTTACGATTTAAATTTAAAAATAAATTGGCAAATTGGTACAAAAGATAAAATCTATTTGTCTTCGTATTTTGGGAGAGATGTTTTGAATTTTACAAGTCCAACAAATAAATTGGTTAACCTAGATTTTGGATGGGGAAACGCCACTGCAACATTGAGATGGAACCATATTTTTAAACCAAAATTATTTTGCAATACTTCATTGATTTATAACCGTTACGATTTATATAACGACTTTAAATTTGCATCAAATGGTTTTAGTGTTCGCTCAGGTTTAAACGATTGGAACTTAAAATCGGATTTTACTTGGTATGCTGCCGATAAACACTTAATAAAATTTGGCACCAATTATATTTTTCACACCTTTACTCCGGGCATTGCCAGTGGTTCGGCAGGTAGCATTTCATTTAACGAAGAAATAAGTAAACAATATGCCCACGAGTTTGCCGTTTATGCATTAGACGAATGGCAAATAAACCACCGTTGGAGCATAAATGCTGGCTTGCGTGGTGTTGCATTCAATAGGGTTGGTCCTTTTACTCAAGAAATTTTTGATGATCAAAATTTAAAAACTGGTGAATCAGTAAAATATGGTTTCAATGAAAGCATTGCTTTTTATCCTAGATTAGAACCTCGTTTAAATGTAAATTATTTAATAAATGAGGAATCGTCAATAAAAGCATCCTATACACTTACTTATCAATTTATTCACTTAGCAACTACAAGCGGTGCGCAACTTCCGGTTGATTTATGGATTCCTAGTTCTGCAAAAGTAAAGCCTCAAGAGGCCAACCAATGGGCAATGGGGTATTTTAGAAATTTTAAAAATAACCGATATGAGGCAAGTGCAGAAGCATATTATAAAAAAATGGATAACCAAATTGAGTTCAAGCCATTTTCGAGGTTGTTTTTAAATGCTAATTTAGAAAACGAAATGGTTTTTGGAAGAGGAGAAGCCTTTGGATTAGAATTATTTGTAAAGAAAAAAGCAGGCAGATGGAATGGCTGGATTGGTTATACTTGGAGCAGGGCTTACAGGCAATTTGACCAACTAAACAAAGGAGAAGCCTATTTTTTTAGGTACGATAGAACTCACGATTTTTCAACAGTTATAAGTTACACAATAAATAAAAAATGGTCGGCTACTTTGGTTTTTGTTTATGGAACAGGAAATGCTGTCACATTACCTACCTCGCGCTATGCATACCGCATAGGGTATGATCCAATAGAAAATGAACCAAAGTTTACATTTATTGATGTGTATGATAAAATAAATTCGTTCAGATTACCAGCATACCACAGAGCTGATTTGAGTTTTGTATACATAAATAAAAAAACCAAAACTTGGGAAAGCTCTTGGAACTTTAGTATTTATAATATTTACAACCGTGCAAATCCGTACTTTATATACTTTTTGCCCGATATAGATAAGCTAGAAGTAAAGGCATACATGGTATATTTGTTTCCAATTTTGCCTTCAGTTTCATGGAATTTTAAATTTTAAAAATGCAAAAAAAAATAAACTATTTATCTATTCTTTTTATTGCAATTGCTTTAGTAATTGCATGTGAAAAAGAAATTGAAATTGACTTACCGCCAAGCACTCCGCAGTATGTGGTAGAAGCCAGTATCAACTCACGTTTTCCACTGTTAAATTATGTTTTTATTAGCACTACTATCGATTATTTTAAGCCTGATTTATCGCTAAATGGAGTAAAAGATGCAGAAGTTTATATAACTCCTGGAATTATTGTAGGAAAAGATACCATTTACAATATTGCTGACAGAATTAAATTATATTCAGTTGATACTATTTCAAAATTAATTCCTGCACTCGATAGTATATTGGGACCTTTTTCTGGCGTTTACATGAATCCTGTTGATTTAGTTGGTAAATTAAATACACCTTATAAATTAGAAATATCAATAGCCAATGGGGCTAAAATTATTACTTCAAACACTTATATACCAAAGCTAATTCCAATTGATAGTTTTGAATACAGAATAGAGCCTAAGCGTGAAAACGATACTGTTGATAAGGCTTTTTTCAAGTTTTGGTTTTACGATGGACCAGAAAATAATAATTACAGAATGGCAGTAAATGTTAATCCTGATTCAATTTTATTTGGATGGGGTGCATGCAATTCTTTTAGAACTTTTGACGATCAATTTTTAAATAATGGAACAAGACCATTTGAGTTTTTTAGCCCTTTTAATCAAAACGATACATTGAATATTTATTTTTCACACATAGGTAGAAAAGAGTTTTTATTTTGGCAATCATTTGGAAGGGCCGACAATAATAGCGGGCCATTTGCAACACCTGGTGCAGTAAATTCAAACGTAAAAGGCGCTATTGGTTCATTTACAGGCTATGCATTAGATTTTAAACAAATTATTTTAAAATAAAATACCGTTAAAGTTAATAATTAACTAACATTAATATAACTAATATTGCATTTGATAAAAAATAATATCGCTGGATATGAAAGACAAAAAACAATATAAAGTTTTAGTTGTGGATGATGAGAAAGATATTCAAGAGTTTATTGAATATAATTTAAAAAAAGAAGGTTACGATGTTTATTTAGCCAATAATGGCTTAGAAGCTATTGAACAAGCAAAAAAAATCAAGCCCGATTTAATTTTAATGGATGTAATGATGCCACAGATGGATGGTATTCAAGCTTGTCAACAATTAAAATCAAACCCATTAACGAGTAGTTCTTTTGTAGTTTTTTTAACTGCAAGGGCAGAGGAATACAGTGAATTAGCGGGCTTTGATGCTGGTGCTGATGATTATATTGCAAAGCCTATAAAACCAAAATTACTATTGACTCGTATTGCAGCTATTTTACGAAGAAAAGATAAAGGTTCATCTTCTGAAAATGAAGTTGAAAATATAAAACTAAATGTCAAAGGTTTAATAATTGACAGAGAAACCTTTTTAGTTTATAGAGGGAAAGAAAAAATACAATTAGCTCGCAAAGAATTTGAGTTACTTTATTTATTAGCAAGCAAGCCCGGAAAAGTATTTAAAAGAGAAAGCATTTTAGAAAAAGTGTGGGGCGATGAAGTAATTGTTGGTGATAGAACGATTGATGTTCATATTAGAAAAATTAGAGAAAAAATAGGAGATGATTTATTAGGCACTGTAAAAGGAGTTGGATATAAGTTTTCAGAATAGTTTTATTCAATCAATATGTTTAAAAAGGAATTTTTAAACTACTATTCTTATTTCTATTTTTATTATAATTGCACTATTATAAAACAATGGATAGCAACTCGGTTATAATTTTATTAAGTATTTTATTTTCAGCATTCTTTGCAGGAACCGAAATTGCTTTTATTTCTTCGAATAAACTTTTAATAGAATTAAAAAGTAAACAAGGAAGTGTTACTGCAAATATTTTATCTAATTTTGTAAATAATCCATCTAAGTTTATTAGTACTACACTTGTTGGCAACAACATAGGTTTGGTTATTTATGGTATTTACATGGCAAAAATACTTGACCCATTCTTACTGGGTGTTTCGCCTTATTTTGCCGAACACAAATTTTTACTTTTATTGGCCCAAACTATAATCTCAACATTAATAGTTTTATTTACTGCCGAGTTTCTTCCCAAGGTTTTATTTCGTATAAATCCTGATTTAGTTTTACAAGTATTAGCATTACCATTTTTAATATTCTATTATATATTTTGGCCAATTGTTCATATTATTATTTGGCTTTCAAAAATTATTTTAAATGCCTTTTTAAAAATAAAATATACCGAAACCACACCCGTTTTTTCAAAAATTGATTTAGATGATTATATCAACCAAGTAAATGATAATGACCTTGAAGATGATGTAGAAGTAGACACTGAAATGTTTAAAAATGCATTAGATTTTTCAAGCTTGAAAGTGCGTGATTGCATGACTCCTCGAACTGATTTAGAATTAATAGATATTACTGAAACACCCGAAGCGCTTTACGATAAATTTGTTCAAACTGGCTTGTCTAAAATATTAGTTTATGGCGGAACATCTGATAACATAATTGGTTATGTGCATCAAAAAGAAATATTTAAAAAAGTAGATACAATTAAAGAAATTGTGTTTCCTATAGAAATTGTTCCTGCAACTACTTCGGTTATGGATGTTTTAAATAGGTTTAGTAAAACAAGAAAAAGTATTGCTTTAGTTGTTAATGAACTTGGCGGAACAGCTGGTATTGTTACTATTGAAGATGTAATGGAAGAAATTTTTGGAGAAATAGACGATGAACACGATATTGAATCGTTAACTGAAAAAGTAATTGGAGAAAATGAATACCTTTTTTCTGGCAGATTAGAAATCTATCATTTAAACACAAAATACGAACTTGATATACCAGAGGGTGAATACAATACTTTAGGCGGTTTTATTACTGCAAATCATGAAGATATTCCTCAAGAAGGCGAAAAATTAAATATTGATCAATTTGAATTTATTATTCAAAAATCGAGCAGTGCTAAAATTGAAGAAGTTATTTTAAAAATTAATCAAAAGAAAAACTAGACTTTAAAATGAATGGATTAAAAAAATCAACTTTCATATTAATTTTTTCTATTGTTTTTTTTAGTAATTTATCTGCTCAACAGCGAGATACAACAAATTATAGCAACTACAGTCCTTCAAAAATTAAATTTTATTCAGTAGTTATAGGCACTACACTATCGTTAACTAGCTCCTATATTTATGTTCAAAATGCTTGGTGGACAAACAATAAAAAATCGTTTCATTTTGATAATGGACCCGATTATAAATATGCTAAAAACATTGACAAATTTGGGCATTTAATGGGTGGCTTGCTTTTAGCCGAAGGTTTGCATGGCTCCTTAAAATGGGCAGGTTTAAAAGACAACGATTCTTATTTGTATTCCTTTATTCTTGGTAGCACCATGCATTTATTTATTGAAGCAAAAGACGGATTTGCCGAAACATACGGATTTAGTATTGGTGATTTTGTTGCAGGTTCTATTGGTGGTTTAATTCCTTATTTAAAATACAAGTCTGATAAATTTAGGTCGTTAAATTTTAAGTTTAGTTACTATCAAAGAGATAGGTATTATTTTGAACAATTTAAAAATGCTGATTGGATTGATGATTATATGAATCATACTTATTGGGTAACTATTAGCCCTGAGGTTTGGTTACCAAAAAACTCTAAAGTAAAAAAAATATGGCCAGATTTTTTAAGTTTTGCTATGGGCATAGGAGTTGATAATACCTTGAATTGGTACTACAAAGGAGTAAATTTAGCAGAAAATAAAGGAAAAGGAAACTATGAATATTACCTTTCGTTAGATATTGATTGGCGAGAAATTATTCCACAAAAAACTGGAGGACAACGAATGTTAACGCAAGCATTAAATTATATTAAAATTCCATTACCCACTGTAAGTTTTGGACCACAAACCAACTTTCATTGGTTTTATTTTTAATATTTTAATATTTTATAATACTTTCCTTTAAAACAAATAATATACAACCCTGATTGAAAATCTTTTAAATTTATTTCCGTTTCATTTTTGTTTAATTGTTTAGAGTAAATCAAGTTACCAATAGGGGAATAAATTTCAACCAAATCGTTATTTAAATTTTCTGTTTTTATTGTAAAACAATTTTCAAAAGGATTTGGATACACAGTAAAATTATTGATTGATTTTACATTATAATCAATACTTGTTATCGAAGTATCTTTTATAGTATCGGTAGGAATAGTATCAATAGGAGTGGTGTATTTAATTTTATTGAATAAAAACCTACCAAAAACAGGATAATGATCGGAAGTAGTGTTGCTGTAATTGTTAACGAACTGGCCTAAATTATCGAGTACAGTTGTACTTTGTTTAACATAAAACGAATCAATTGTTGGCGAAACCATTATGTGATCAATAAAACCATCTGAAAAGGCGTAACTTCTTTTTCCTGCATCGGCCAATGGTTTAGTTATAAAATTGTAATTGGCATTTAACAACTGCTTAAAAGGCGTTGTGTCAATTCCATTATGAATTGAAAAATCAAGTCGGTCGTTCCAATCGCCTAACACAATATATTTTTTATTAACCAAAGTACTTTCAATATAAATCTTTAATGCATCAGCAGCTCTTTTTCTTCTATTATACGATTCTAATTTCCCTGTCGAATTCGATTCGCTATTGGCTTTTAAATGAACAACTATAACAAATAATGTGTCAATATTTATGCTGTCACCTTTGGTTGAAAGCCTTACCAATAAAGGTGGTCGGCTTGCAAAGTCGTAATTACTTGTTGTTAAAATTTGCTCTGCACTAATCAAATTAAACATACTTTTTTTGTAAAGCAAACACATTTTTTGTGTTAACGAAAATGTGCTGTTAACTCCACCGTAAAGTGGCAAGGCAGTAACTAAAGAATTAAAGCTAGTAGTGTTACTCATTTCTTCAATCCCCCAAATATCAATATCAGTTTTGTTAATAATATTTTTTACGTTATCAAATTGTTGGATTTCATCGCTAGGACCATTTGTTAAATCGCCAAACCATTCAATATTCCAAGTTCCAATGTCTAATAAAGTATCATTCCCGTATTTGGGTATAACTTGACCAAAAAGTATAGAAGGAAGTAGTAAAAGTACTAAAGAAATTTTTTTCAAAATAATACTAATTTGATTTAACTGAAAGTAATGTGTTTAGTAACAAGGCAACCCTTGTCATAGGCCCAACACCTCCAGGAACAGGAGTAATAAAACTTGCTTTATTTGACACTTTTTCAAAATCTACATCTCCAACAAGTTTATATCCTTTTTCAGATTCATCGTTAACCCTAGTAATACCAACATCAATTACAATAGCACCTTCTTTTATCATTTCAGCTTTTAAATAATTTGGAATACCAACTGCCGCAATAATTATATCGGCTTTTTGAGTAAATGAACTCATATCAACTGTTTTGCTATGGCAAATGGTAACAGTGCAGTTTTTATTTAACATTAAAGCACTCATAGGCTTGCCCACAATGTCGCTTCTGCCAATCACCACACAGTTTTTTCCTGTAGTATCAATATTATAGTATTCTAATAACTTAATAATGCCATAAGGAGTTGCAGGTAAAAAACACGGCAAGCCTTTAAACATTAACCCTACATTGTATGGATGAAAACCATCTACATCTTTTTTCCAGCTAATGTTTTCAGTTATTTTTTTTTCGTTAATGTGTTTTGGTAAAGGCAGTTGAACTATTAGTCCATCTATTTCAGAATTGGCATTTATTTTCTCAACTTCATTTAGCAATTCAGCTTCTGTAATTGATGCGTTATATTTCAGCACTGTTGAATCAAATCCAACTTCTTTACAATCTTTTTCTTTTGCAGCAACATAAGTCATACTGGCTCCATCGTTTCCAACCAAAATTGCTGCTAAATGCGGTCTTTTAATTCCTTTGGCAATTAGTTCGTCTACTTCTCTTTTTATTTCTAGTTTTATTTGTTTTGAAACTAGGTTGCCGTTTAGTAATTGCATGGATTTAATTTAAAAAAAATACTAGTTATGTTTAATTTTACCGCTTTGTATGTTTTTACGATACCTTAAATTTAACATTTCAACTAA
Source organism: Bacteroidota bacterium (assembly GCA_037141455.1). GTDB lineage: Bacteria > Bacteroidota > Bacteroidia > UKL13-3 > UKL13-3 > JAAFJM01. Next base: position 36,141 of record JBAXCN010000006.1, on the reverse strand, counting down.
AATACTAAATGCCAGTGCAAAATAAATGTACGATTTTTCTACATGAACATCAAAAGCTTCTACAGTTAATAAGCCGCCTATCATTACTAAAAATGCCAATGCCAATATTTTCATTGAAGGATTGTCGTTAATAAAATCACCAACTTTTTGAGCAAAAATCATCATAACAACCATTGATATGATAACCGCAATAACCATAATTTCTATATGGTCAGATATTGCAACAGCTGTTAAAATACTATCGAACGAAAATACTATATCAATAACAATAACTTGCATAACCACATTCCAAAACGACTTATATGATTTTGATGAAATTTCACCTTCTACTTTCTCAAGCTTTTCATATATTTCTATTCCACTTTTGTATAATAAAAATACTCCTCCCGATAATAAAATTATATCTCTCCAACTAAACCCAACACCTAAAACATTTATTATTTCGTCAGTTAAATCGTGTACAATTTTATTAATAAAAGCCAATAAAACAATTCGGATAAACAAAGCTAAAAACAAACCTAATCTGCGGCCTTTTAGTTGCTGTTGCTTTGGAAGTTTACTTGTAATTATTGATATAAATATAATATTATCAACACCTAATACAATTTCTAAAATGGTAAGAGTAAATAAACTTAACCAGGCCTCAGGAGTGCTTAAAAATTCGAGCATATTTTATTAAAGATAATTTATTTTTTTGAAGCGCAAAACTAACAAAATTTCAGACTTTTTTACCTAGTTTTTTATTTACAAAACCTATTATTTTTTCAGTTTCATTTGGCTCAAACCATTCAAGGTCTTCTTCTCGCTTAAACCATGTAATTTGCCTTTTTGCGTAGTTTCGAGTGTGTTGTTTTATAAGTTCAATGGCTTTTTGTAAGGAATGTTTATTGTCGAAATAGTCAAATATTTCAGTATATCCAACCGTTTTTAAAGCATATTTATCTCTCAACAAACTCATTTTTTCGCACTCATTTATTAATCCACTTGCTATCATTCCATCAACCCTATTATTGATATCGTTGTATAGTATTTCTCTTTCTTTATTCAATCCTATTTTTATGTTTTGGAAAGGGCGAATTGCTTTTTGAGGAGTAAAAACAGTTGAATTGCTCAGTTCTGCAATTTCTATTGCACGCATCAATCTTTGCGGATTCATTACATCTAAACTGACTAACTTTTCGGGATTCGTTTTAAAAAGTCTGTTTTGTAAATATTCTATTCCATTAGTTTTAAATTCGTTATGTAATTCATTACGCAAAGCAATATTTTCTTTAGGCAAATCATCTAATCCATCCCAAAGTGCTTTTATGTATAAGCCACTTCCACCAACTAGTATTACTGTATCATTTTCTTTAAATAATTCTTGTAGATTTAACAAAGCATCTTTTTCAAAATCGCCTGCCGAATAGGTTTCGGTTACACTTTTATTATTAATAAAATAATGGGTTACTTGGTTAAGTTCTTCCAAACTGGGCTTGGCTGTACCAATGCTTATTTCTTTATAAAACTGACGGCTATCGGCCGAAATAATCACAGTATTAAAATGCTTAGCCAGCTGAATGGCCATTGCGGTTTTCCCCACTGCGGTAGGCCCAACTATGCTAATTAAGTATTTTTTATTTTCCAAAACACTTTATTATCCTATAAAATCTATTTTTCGGTGTGTGCCATCGCAGTAAGGTTTATTGTTTGATGCACCACACCTGCAAAAAGCAGTCACTTTATTTTTTTGCTCAATGGTTCCATCATTTCTTTTTACTTTTAAGTTTCCATAAACCAAAAGAGGGCCATTTTCTGCAACTTCTGCTATAGTTTCTACCTCCACATTTTCGGTTTTTGCTTCATCGTTTTTATAATAACTCAATGCCCCGCTTGGGCACTTGTCTATTTGTGCCATTAAAGTTTCTGTAGTTGCATTTTCTGGTTTTATCAAAGGGTGTTCAGCAGGATTAAACACTTGCCCAAGGCCATTAAAGCAAATGCGTGAGTGGATACAAATTGAAGGCTTCCAAACTATGGTAATTTCGCTATTGGTATAGGTTTTAGTAATATCTTTCATTGTTTATATCTATCATTTAAAAATTAGTAGTTTAAAAAATTTTATTACTATGTAAAACTGCTTCAATAATGCGTACTTTTATTTGTTCGATATTAATTTGTTTTATCATTTTTGGAGGGTCAATATTGGGGTCTATATCATCAAAATAAGTAATTGCTCTTAGTGCAATAACCTCATTTTTATTTGGATATTTTTGGTGATAAAAACCCAACATTTGCTTAATTGAAAATTGAGTCAATAAATAATATAAATCAATAAAATCTTTTAGTCGCTGCCCAGAGTTTACAATAGCATTTAATTTCATGGCACAAATATCTTCCATGCTTAACATACTTATGCCTTCTTCCTTAATAATGGGCTTAATAATTTCATATTGATGTGAAATAAAATCGACTTTGATTGAATTAATATAAGTTAAAAGTGTATTTTTTTTACTAAAAATTTGTTTTACATCAAAACAATTGGTCAACATATCAAATAATTCTTTATCATCAAAACTATGAGTAGTAAATAAATCTATATCAATTGAATTTCTATGCCCCAAAAGCAAGGCAAGGGTTGTTCCACCTACCAAATAAAACTCAGACAATTCAGGCATAGCTTGTAGTTCCTGTATCAATTTAAATGTTTCAGGAGCAATAATAAATGAATCTTTATTCAGCATTTAATAAATCAGATTGAATGAAAAGTTTTGCAAAATCTTTTTCTCGTTTATCAATTTGTTTAGTCCAATCAATGGTTTCTAGTATTTTTTCAATAGAATAAAATCTAAGCATTTCAGTCCAATCTTCAATGGTTCCTCTTAACAAAACTCGGTCAATAACAATTTTATAGCTTTTTTGGTAATTAAAAGTTTCTAGGTCGTATTCCCAAAGTAAATAACCTGGAATATTGGGCTTATTATTCATGCCACTAATATAATTATTTTATTAAAACTTAAAACAAATTACAACATTAAATAGGCATTTGATTTAGATAACTTTTTATTTTTAAAATGGCTAGAATAAAATTAGCCCTATGTTACACTTTGCGAAAAATTTAAAGTATTTAGTAATTCCAAAATTTTTTCTTTTCTTTCAGCAGGTAAATCTGTTAGCGAGTCAAGAAATTGACTCCAAGAGGTAATTTCTTTATTAAAAAGGTTATCTGTTAAACCCGATAAAATAAATAAATTGGATATTGAACAATTTAACTCTTCGCAAATAGCCAAAAGATGAACAATGCCAATGTCGTTTTTTTCTCCTCTTTCTAGTTTTAAGTAAGCCTCTACGCTAAGGTAGCCTAGCTTTTGTGCTAAAACAGCCACTTTTATATCTCTTATTTTACGCAACTTCCTTATTCCAACTCCTAACTTTTTTATAATTATTTGGTTTTTCATTTTAAAACATAAAGAAAAGCAATTGTATAATTAATAAATTAAATTACCTATAAAAACATACTGTCCAAAATAGACAGGTAGTTTTAGTTTGAAATAATATTTTTAGTTTTAATGTTTGCTAAATCAAATATCTAAAAAAAAATAAATTAAAAAACAACTAACAATGAAAAAAAAAATATTATTACTTAGCCTAGGTTTATTAACCTTTATTTTTAAAAGCCAAGCCCAATGGACTGGTCCTACAAGCGGTATTTTAAGTACCAGCAATCAAGTAAATATTGCTGGAGTAGTAGTATCAGGATTACCTGGAAGCCCACCTCAACCAGCAATGTTTAATGTGTTTACAAATACTGGTAGTGCATTTAACTTAAAATTTAGTGTAGACCATACACGCGTAGATGCTAACACTAATTTTTTTGTTAATTCGGGATCATTATTTGTTACCAGAACTAGTTCAACTGCTGGAAATGCTTTTTCTGTGAATACTAACGGTGCTATGACTTTAAATACCACTGGCATTATCCACCCTACAATTGGTTTTTTTATAAATAGTGACAACCGCAACTTTTTTACCGTTACCGAAAGCCAAATATTATTTAAAGATGCTACACAAGATTTATTTAAAGTTAGTGCTGATGGTTATGTTTATGCGCGCAAGGCAATAGTAACTTTAACCAATCCGTACCCTGATTATGTATTTGAAAAAAACTATAATTTAATGCCTTTAAACAAATTGGCAAATTATATAAATGCAAACAAGCATTTACCTAATGTTCCAAGCCTAGCCGAGGTAGAAGCCAACAACAAACAAATAGACATAGGCGAAATGCAAGTAAAACTATTAGAAAAAGTAGAAGAGCTAACCTTATATATTTTACAACAACAAAAAGAAATTGAAGCTTTAAAAGCTAAATTAGCAGAATAATTTTTTTTGTTATGAAAAATACATTATTAAAGCTAATAATAGCCATACTTATACTTCCCTTTGCCTGCAACCCCAAAGAGGAAATTGCTCCTGAAAATCCTTGTAGGAATTATATACAACCACATGCAGACTTTATTATAGAACAAGGTGTATTAAACAATTGGTATAAAAGTCCGTATATATTAAAAGATTCCATATTGATTGAAATTAAAATTCAGTTTAGGTCTGAATTTGCGGATACTAATTTATACAAACATACATGGTATATTGGAAGTGAAATATTACATAACTACAAAGAATGGCGAGATTTTTATGATGTACCAAGACCTCAAAATATTACAATAACCCATGTAATGAAATGGAAGGCTGATAAATTTTGTAATCCCAAAGATGATGGTTACGATTCTGTCAGATTTACCTTTAAGCTAGCCAATTATTATAAAGATTGTATGGCCTTTAATAAATACCGAATGGTGTAAGATACATTGGGAGCAAATAATAAAGATAGTATTGATATAGAATTTTACTTCAGTAAACCCACATATAAAGATAGCATAATCTCAAATTATCGTTTTGAGGATAGAAGAAACTTTGTTTCTGCTGATGTTAGACTTAAAGGTCTTAAATTGTTTAATTCTACTTTCAATGAGTGGGATGCCTCGGAGAAATTTGCTTTAGAAGAGGAAATTATTTCAAATTCATTTCTATACTTAAATCGGTCGGGTAATTCTCAAATCAGGGAGCTTAGGTTAGACTTATTAAAAAATGTGGCGGAAATGAGTTTTGTCTCTTACAACAAAAAAATTAAATTAAAAGGAAGAATTTTATAATGAAAAAAATTACTTATATATTATCAACAATTTTAGCATTGTTAGCTTTAGAAAGCACTAATGCTCAGGTAACAATTAATGGAATAAGCACCAACCCGCAAAACCCTATTAATAATACTTTTTTGCCATGGGCAAACGCTCAATTTAGCGGAACATTTACCCACAACCCGTTTTTAAATACATTTAATTGGTATCCTGACCAAAACAACAATATTGAAATACCATACACTACTGGTTTTAATATTGCTGGTATTTCGCTAACTGGTAATAATATTAATTCCAAAAATCCATTTTACGATGGATTAGATATTGGCCTGTCGGATTTTGCCAAAGCTTTGTATTATGACAATATGGGTAACTCTATTAATTCAACGGATAGGGATTTTAGATGGCAAGATGGTTGGGAGCTGTTATGGATGAATTTGGGTAAAACCCCAGATGGAGAGCCAATAAATGCACCTAAATCTGGTGGTCCTTTAATGTCGATTGATCAAGCTGCACCAAACAATATACCGTATTTTGTGCTCTATAATAGGTATAGAGGCACAGTGCGTTTATTTGCCAATGTTTGGTTTAATAATACAGTAGGTTCAAGGTTTCAAAAGGTTATTCCGACTATCATGTTTGAAAATGACAAAATCGTTAATGGATTATTTAGGCACACCAACTCATACGATTTGGCCTTGGATAATTTAACTGAAATAACCGATAAATCAGCTCCTTCTTCTCAACCAACAGACCAAAACCTATGGTTAATGAGTGATTATCAAATGGCATTTGACCCATGTATTTGTAACCGAAATCAAGCAAAGCTTAAATTCAACTTTAAAAATATCACTAGTATGGATATTAAAATGATTAGCCGTTCTATAACTATTCAACAAAATATAACAGATAATAGTTACCAAAAAGACGATTTTTTAAATTTAACAGATGTTTCAGCTCCAGGCTATAGATCAGGAAATAGGATATATAATAGAATGGATAATATGCTCGATAATTATTTGAAATCCGTAGATAAATACAAAATAGACTTGGCAAATTACAATTCATAAGATGCAACTATTTCGCGCACTATAATGAAAGCGGCAAAGGATGGTATAGGAGCCATTGGAGGTTCAATTGGGGGGGGAATAGCTAATAAATTATTTGTTACAAGTGATATAAAAGATTATTTAACTAAAGTGTCTCCTCGAGTTTCTTCATATAGTCTTGGTTTAGTAAAATTAGATCCAAATGATGCAGAACAATATACAAAAGATTTGCAGAAATCTGCCAAAGGAATTATTGGTAATGGATTTGATTTTTTAAGCTCACAAATCGATATACCGGGAGCACCTCCGGCTCCTCCCGCACCTCCAGTTGCTTCTTTCACTGAGGCTTCTTATTCTGGCACAATTACTTCTTCAAATGATATTAATACCTTGCCTTTATTAGTACCAGGTGCCGTACCAAAAGGTTATGTTAATAGTAATGGCGTGCCAACAAACGGAGGAATTAATAAACATAACTACCCTGCATATAACGAAGTGTTAGGTTTATTTGCTTTATTGAAAACACCAAAAGTAGAAGTGAAAGCTAAAGAACTAAATCCAGTATTGACATTTAAAAAAGGAATTTTGAAAAACTATACACCACCTTCAGGAAGTATTCCAAATAATTATTATTTTGACTATACCAGTGATGAAAAAACTTTTTTAGCGAACTACCAAATCAGGTTAGTGGAACCTTTAGTTTATAGATTTAATCATGTGGTTGATTTTAATTTTGAGAAAACTAAATTATATTATTCATACAGAATAAAATTAAAAAATAAATCTTATAAATTATCTTCATATGGTCAATTGGTGAATAATTTTTTTCAAAATTATCCTGAAAGTAATAATCCTCCCTATGATTTTAAAAATCAATCTATTGTAGAAAAAGAAAGTTACAGTTTTGAAAGCTATTCTGATTTTACAACTAATAAAGGAAATTATGTAATTGTAACTACACCTTTTACAGAAGTAAATAATATTTTAAACGAACCTATTTCAATTACAAATTCAATTGTTTTAAATAGTTTAAATATAAATAACATATTAATGATTATCTCCTCTCCATTTCCCCCTAATAACAATTTGAATGACACAATTAAATACAATAGTTTTTTAAACTCAATAGATTTAACATTAACAGATTACTCTAATATACAATCTATCGAAATTAAACTGATGGCCGATATGTATTTTTTGAGCCCTGGATCAAAAGGGCAAGAGTTAAATACTTTGCAAACTTTTACTTACAAAATATATGAAAACAGTGGTAATGATAATCAAATGCCAAGTGAAACTAATAGTACCATTGGCAACGTAACTTTTTTAAAAAATAATGAGAGCCTATTAAAGCACCAACCCGGCAATGTGGTTTTAGATAATATTCAAATCTCTCCTGCTACCATTACAGCATATACTCATCATTTAGTAAATGCTACTGAAATGCACATTTATGTTGAAAATGCTATTTTAAAAAACAATATTACTGTTGCGCCTGGTTATACTGCTTATATTCACTTTTTAGGTTCAGCTTTAAGTAATCCTGAAAGCATTTGGCAACCCGAATTGGTTTTAGATAATATAAAAAGCGAAGATTTATATAACAATCCTTTAATTTATGAAGCAACAGATGATGAAGTGATGGATTTTTGTGGTCAGTCTAATAAGTATAAAGCCAATACATCGCTTTCAAAAACAAGCAATGACCCTATTGTTAAGCCGATCAAAGTTATAGAAAAACCCTCCATTCAATTCAATATTTACCCTAACCCTGCCAATGATATTGCAACTGTGCTATTTCAGTTAAATGGAGCAATAGGTGAAAGTATTAATATTTATAATTTAGCGGGGACTTTGGTTAAAAGTGTTAATATTACTGGTAATAATCAAGAAACTATTAACACGCATGATTTGGCTTCTGGAGTATATTTAGTTACATTAAATGCTAGTAACAGTTACTCTGAAACCAATAAACTAATCATTGCCAAATAACTATAAAAATTTATGTTAAACATTATTGCATTATTTAACCTTGTGAAGGTAATTGATAGATTTAAAAAAAAACAATATATTTGCTTATGCTTATTAAAATATCAAAACCAATTACAAAATCTAAGTTAGATGAAGCTTTAAATGCTTTAAAGAAAAAAAGAAGCAAAAAGCAGCATAAGAGTTTAATTCCTTTTTTTGCCATTAGTAATGAAAGTACTGATGCTTTGGTTTTTCAAAAAGCTATACGCAATGAATGGGATTGATTTTTTATTAGATACAAACGTACTTATACACATTAGGGAAGGCAATAAACAAGTTGAACCTTTTATACACTATCAAGTTGCTGTTTCATTTATTACCGAAATTGAACTTTTGGGAAGGAAAGATATAAGTAAACAACAAAAATTATCGATAAGCGAAATGTTGAATAGTTGTACAATTATTAACCTAAATGAAGATATAAAAGCTATGTGTATAAAACTAAAACAGCAATATACCATAAAAACTCCCGATGCTATAATTGCAGCTACAGCCATAATTAATCAATTACCATTGGTAAGTAACGATGCTGATTTTGAAAAAATTAAACAGCTTGATTTTATAAAAGTATAACCATGAAAAAATTACTATTTATTACTTTGAGCATTGGCTTTTTAAATGCCCAAGCCCAAAACATTGATTCCCTTACTAAAAACACCCATCTTTTTGTAAAGATGGGTGTTACCCAAAATAATTTGCACCAAAACGATTTATTTAACCAAAGCCTTACAGGGTTAGAAATGGGGGCAAGCTTACAAACCAAACTAAAACCAAATGTATATGCCGAAATAGGGCTAAGCTACATACGCAAGGGCGGGGCAAGAGAAGTAATTTATTACAATGCAGTAAACGAAAAAATACTATCGTACACCGAAAATGTGTACTTGCATTATGTGCAATTGCCAGTGGTTTTAAATTATAATCACCATTTTAGCGGACCGACTCATTTATTATTAGGTGCTGGTGCTTATGGCGGTTATTTGTTTTCTGCATTTACAAACCCGCAGCATTATTACCTAAGCCACGAACAAGAGCATCAATATAACAATTGGGATATGGGCGGAATTTTAAGTGCTACCATATGTTATAAAAAATGGGCGCTATATTGGCAATATCAAACTGGTATATTAAATGTAAGTAACAATACCGGAGGGCAAAATAATACTTGGGTTTTTGGTTTGGCTTATAGGTTAAAGTAACTTCCGTCAGACGATTGAGCAAAGGAATTGCTAGGAAAGGCGTCAGACGGTTTTTTATTAACACACCGTCAGACGATTGAGCAAAGGAATTGCTAGGAAAGGCGTCAGACGGTTTTTTATTAACAACACCGTCAGACGATTGAGCCAAGGAATTGCACAGGAAAGGCGTCAGACGGTTTTTTGTTTAGCTTATAAATTAAAAGTAGCAGATTAAGGATACCAACAACGTTCAAAAATCAACCATTCAACCATTCAACTTTTATTCCCTTACCTTCGCGCCATGCAAAACAATTTAAATACCACTTACGCAACTATATTATCAAATTTAGGAATTGAAAGTTTTAACCAAATGCAAGAGGAGGTAATTGAAAAGGCGGCAAACAGTAAAAATTTAATGGTTATTGCACCAACGGGTTCGGGTAAAACATTGTCGTTTTTAATACCAATTGTAAATGCGTTACAAGCTGATAAAAAAGGAGTTCAGGCTTTAATTGTTGCTCCCTCGCGCGAGCTTTCCATCCAAATAGAAACTGTTTTTAAAGCCATGAAAACCGCCTACAAAGTAAGCTGTTGCTATGGAGGACATTCGTTTAAAATAGAGCAAAACAGTTTAAGCGAAGCACCAGCAGTAATTATTGGCACGCCTGGCCGCTTGGTCGATCATATTGAACGTCAATCGTTCAACCCATTAACCATTGATTTTGTGGTGTTAGATGAGTTTGACAAATCGCTACAAATGGGTTTTCATGAACAATTAAAAACCATTTTCTTTTCGTTAAATAAAACCCAAAGCCATATTTTAACCTCAGCCACTAGGCTTGCTGAATTGCCCAAGTTTTTACCTTTTTTAAGTGTTGAAACTTTAGATTATCAGCACCAAGAAGTAGAATCGAAATTAAAACTAAACTTAGTAAAAACCGAAAGCACCGAAAAAGTAGAAACCTTAATGCGATTAATTGCAGGTTTTAACCAAGAAGTTTGTTTGGTTTTTTGCAACCACAAAGACGCTGTAAACAGAATTAGTGCTGTTTTGGATAAATACCGTTTTGCACATGGTGTTTTTCATGGCGATTTAGAACAAATTGATAGAGAAAAAAATTTAATTAAGTTTAGAGGTGGTGCATGCAATGTGTTAATTGCAACCGATTTGGCTGCCCGTGGATTAGATATTCCCGAAATAAAACATGTAGTGCATTACCAAATGCCAGTTCATTTGGAAGAGTTTACACACCGCAATGGGCGCACAGCTCGAATGCATGCTGATGGTGAAGCCTATTTAATTCTAGCCGAAGATGAAACTTTGCCTGTTTATATGCATAAAAAAGAATTTAAGGAAATAACACTTCCTGAAGAAATGAAACTTCCACCTCCGCCTACTTTTGAGTGCATATACATAAGCGCAGGTAAAAAAGATAAAATCAGCAAAGGCGATATAGCAGGTTTATTAATGAAAAAAGGCGAATTAACAAGCGAAGATTTGGGTTTAATTACCATTTTAGATCATTCGTCATACGTTTCTATTAACCGTAAAAAAGTGCGTGATTTATTGGCTCGAATTAAAAATGAAAAGTTAAAAAAGATAAAAGTTAAAATTGAAGAAGCCTCTTAGGGGCTGACTAGTTGGGGCAGACCTATGTGTCTGCCTGGTAAGCTTAAATGTGTATTTCTACAATAGAGCCAAAGGCTCAAAAATAGCATCCACCAACGAGACGTTGGCGGATGCGAGGTGTTTATAGCACTCGCCAACCTCTGGTTGGTGAGGACTATTAAATTGCCTCTGGCAATGACTATAATTTAAATTACAATTAACAAAAAAAGCCAGAGGCTAAATAATAGTTTCCACCAACGAGCCGTTGGCAGATGTATTAAAAAAAAAGCGCTGAATTTTATAATCCAACGCTTTTTTTTATTAAAGATAGAAAATTATAATTTCACTAATTTTTTAGTAATTTTAGTTTTATCGTTTTGAAATGCAATGAAATATTGGCCAGCTGGTAATTTAGCAATATCAATATCTAATACATCTTTTTTAAATGTATTGTCAACTACTAAAACCACTGCTCCAGTTATGTCATATATTTTTATTAATTCTACTTGTGCGGCATTTTCAACAAAAAAATTTGCAGTTGCAGGGTTAGGGTAAATTTGAATTGCAGTTAATAAGTTAGCGTTTTTAACAGCAGTTGGTTTAGTTACTCGTACAAATATTTTAAACCATTCACTACTACCTGGGCCAATAATTTCTATTTTGTACAAACCACCATTTGAAGTTGTTTTTATTTCATTTCCCTTTGGTGAAACCGGTACTTTAGTTTCGTCTAAATAAACATTTGAAAGGGTATTATTACAGTTAATTTCTTTGTTTAATTGAATTATTAAACTATCGTTTTCACTTTCTACATCTATGTATATAATTCCATTTACTATTGATGATGTAGTTGGTTTCCAAGTTTTGTTTTTAAGTAGAAAATTAAACTCAACTTTACAATTTTCTGCTATCGAAAATTTGCCAATTAAAATAAATATTAGAATGATTAGTAGCTTTTTCATACCGTTGTTGTAATTGATTAAACAAATTAACGATTAAAAAATGTTAAAAACCAAGTATTTATTAAATTTATTGAAAAAAAAAATTAATTGCTGTATTAATTACAGTACAGTTATTAATCAAAAGATTGGGTTGGTCTGGCAGAAATATCTCTTATTGCCTCGTAATCGGCTTCGCTAATATCGTTAAAGAAGTAGTTAATAGGATTCACTTTTTTGGCACCTTTTTCTACTTCGTAATGCAAGTGTGGTGCTGTTGATGTGCCAGTATTACCAACATAACCAATTAATTCGCCTCTTTTTACTTTTTGTCCTTCATACACTTCAATACTACTTAAGTGTCCGTATAAACTTCTGTAACCAAATCCATGGTTTACAATAATGTGGTTTCCATAACCTCTGCCTTCGTATTTTGCAAAAACTATATTTCCATTTCCTGTTGCATAAACTGGAGTTCGGGTTGGTGCTGTAAAATCAATACCTGAGTGAAATTTAGTAGTTTTATAAATGGGATGAATTCTATATCCAAATCCAGAGGCAATGCGTTTTAAATCTTTATTTGCTATAGGTTGAATGGCTGGAATGGAAGCCAAGAAATCCGATTTATTATCGGCCAACTTTTTTAATTCGTCAAACGATTTTGATTGCAATTCAACCAAACTGGTAATTTTTTCAACTTTATTATTTAAATCATTAATAATTTCAGCATCGTTAAATCCTTCAGCCAATCGGTATTTTCTGTCATTGGGATTAAACTTTGGTTTAAATGAAATTGGGTCAGCTTCAAAAATAGTTCTGTATATTTTTGCATCACGGTCTTGCAATTCGCCAAGTACCATACTTAGTTCACTTACACGGGCTTGTAATCTGTTTAACTGTTCTTTGTATTGCTTATTTTCTCTTTGTAGTATTTTTTCTTTAGGCGAATCAATAAAACTATAAAGCGCCATAACCATTATAGCACCGGCAACAATAGACGCTGACAAAAATCCAAATATTCGCCAAATTATTGTGGTAAAATTTGTTCTAACTTTTTCAAAGTCTAATTTATTTGGATTGTAAAAGTATTTTATCTTTGCCAAGCTTTTAGTTACGAATAAAAAATATTTATATTGAAACTTGTTTCAATACTTTTTTTTAATAATTATATAAAAGGCGAAAATATTAAAATTAAGTAATTTTTTAGCATAATAACATTAGATTTTTTATAAGTACATGACTTCATCAGATATACGCGAACAATTTTTAAGTTTTTTTGAAAGTAAAGGACATACCAGAGTTCCTTCAGCACCCATAGTTGTTAAAAACGACCCTACTTTAATGTTTACCAATGCCGGTATGAACCAATTCAAAGATTGGTTTTTGGGTAATGAAACTCCAAAGTACAAACGTGTGGTCGATACCCAAAAATGTTTGCGTGTAAGCGGAAAACATAATGATTTGGAAGAAGTGGGAGTAGATACCTACCACCATACCATGTTTGAAATGCTCGGCAATTGGAGCTTTGGCGATTATTTTAAAAAAGAAGCCATTGAATGGGCTTGGGAGTTATTGGTTGATGTATATAAATTACCTAAAGATAGATTGTACGTTACCGTTTTTGAAGGCGATGCAAAAGAAGGCTTGGCTTTTGACCAAGAAGCTTTTGATAATTGGAAGTTATTCATAGCTGAAGACAGAATTTTAAACGGAAATAAAAAAGATAACTTCTGGGAAATGGGCGATACAGGCCCCTGCGGACCATGTTCTGAAATACATATTGACTTACGTCCAGATGCAGAACGTGCTTTAATAGATGGAAAAACTTTGGTGAATAACGACCATCCACAAGTAATTGAAATTTGGAACAATGTGTTCATGGAATTTAACCGCAAAGCAGATAGTAGTTTAGAAAAATTGCCTGCAAAACATGTGGATACAGGTATGGGATTTGAGCGTTTGGTGCGTGCCATTGAAGGAAAAACCAGTAACTACGATACCGATGTTTTTGTGCCAACTATTAAGGAAATTGAAAAGCGCTCTGACAAGACTTATCAATTTAGCGATAGCAAACAAGACATTGCCATGCGTGTAATGGCTGATCATATTCGTGCCATTAGCTTTGCCATTGCCGATGGGCAATTGCCTAGCAATAATGGTGCGGGTTATGTAATTCGTAGAATTTTACGCAGAGCAGTTCGTTACCAATATCAATTTTTAGAAATAAAAGAACCTTTTATGTGTCAATTGGCTTTAATAATAGCCGATAGTTTTAAAAATGTTTTCCCTGAATTATTTGCACAAAAAGATTTTGTAAGCAAAGTAATCAGAGAAGAGGAAGTAGGATTTTTAAGAACAATATCCAATGGAATGGCTATTTTAAACAATAAATTTAATGCTGATGAAAAAGTAATTTCTGGGGATTTTGCATTTCAATTATCAGATACTTTTGGCTTTCCATTAGATTTGACTCAATTAATTTCAAGAGAGAATGATTTTACCGTTGATGAAGTTGGTTACCAAAAAGCACTAGAAGAACAAAAAGCACGTTCACGCAAAGCAACCGAATTAACAACCGATGATTGGGTAGAGACGTTGCACGCAACATCTTTACAACATGCACAAACCATTTTCCTTGGTTACGACCAAACCGAAGCTGAAATTCAAATTGTAAGATACCGAAAAGTAAAAGCCAAAGGAAAAGAAAGTTACCAATTGGTATTTAACCAAACACCTTTTTATCCTGAAGGTGGCGGGCAAATTGGAGATTCTGGTTTTATAGGAAATATCAACGAAAAAGTAGAAATTATTGATACAAAAAAAGAAAACAATTTAATTATTCATTTTACGGAATCGTTGCCCGAAAATGTGGAAGCTATTTTTACTGCCTCGGTTAATATTATTAAACGTAAATTAACTGAGAACAACCATTCTGCTACCCATTTATTACATGCGGCATTGCGCCAGGTTTTAGGCACACATGTGGCACAAAAAGGTAGTTTGGTAAATAACGATAATTTGCGTTTTGACTTCTCGCATTTCTCGGCTATGACAAAAGAAGAAATAGCACAAGTAGAACAAATTGTAAACCAAAAAATACGCGAAAACATTCCTTTAGAGGAACGCAGAAATGTACCAATTGAAGAAGCACAAACAATGGGAGCTATGATGCTTTTTGGCGAAAAATATGGCGATTCGGTACGTGTAATTACTTTTGATGATCAATACAGCCGTGAATTGTGTGGTGGAACTCACGTAAAAGCTACTGGCCAAATTGGATTATTTAAAATAGTAAGTGAAGCTGCTGTTGCAGCAGGAGTTCGAAGAATTGAAGCCATTTCTGCGGATGCTGCCCAAAATTTAGTTGATAGTTGGCAGTTAACTTTTGATAGTTTAGGAAAATTATTAAATACAAAAGATATAATAAAATCTGTGGAGCAATTGATTGAGGATAAAGCAGATTTAATGAAGAAGTTAGAGGTTTTTGAAAATGAAAAAACAGTAAACATCAAAACAAATATTAAATCCGAAATTCGAAATTCGAATGGCATAAATGTATTGGTTCAACTAATCACTATTTCAAATGCCGAGCAATTGAAAAACCTTTCGTTCCAACTAAAAACCGAAGTAGAAAATTTGTTCTGTGTGTTGGGTTGTGTGTTAAACGAAAAACCAATATTAAGCGTTATTATTAGCGATAATTTAGTTAAGGAGAAGGCTTTGCATGCTGGAAATATTATCAAAGAATTGGCCAAAGAAATAAAAGGTGGGGGCGGAGGCCAACCATTTTATGCTACTGCTGGTGGAAACGATGTTAACGGATTGCAAGCTGCAATAGAGAAAGCAAAGTTGTTGGTTTAATAGAGAAGAAGTTTAACATCAAGTTTTTATCGTTTCAAACGTGCGGGAACGTCATCTTGATTCCGCCAAAGCGGAAGAAGGAACCCATACAACACAAAAAAAGGCTGATAATCAA
This sequence comes from Bacteroidota bacterium, assembly GCA_037141455.1. Lineage (GTDB taxonomy): Bacteria > Bacteroidota > Bacteroidia > UKL13-3 > UKL13-3 > JAAFJM01. Next base: position 20,183 of record JBAXCN010000006.1, on the reverse strand, counting down.
ATTATCAGCCTTTTTGTTGAAATAGTATATATTATATTATCCAACTACTTTTACGTTTACAGCGTTTATGCCTTTTTTGCCTCTTTCACTTTCGTATTCAACTTTGTCGTTTTCTTTAATCTTGTCGATTAAGCCTGATGAATGTACAAAAATGTCTTCCCCGCCATTAGTTGGTACAATAAATCCAAATCCTTTTGTTTCGTTAAAAAACTTAACTGTTCCTTCTTGCATTATCTTATTATTTTAAAAAATTAGGTTAGCAAAATAATAAACTATTTAAATAAAAAAAGGCTTACAATAAAAATTATGAGCCTTTTGGGAATTGAATATAAAAAAATTGTTTCTGAGAAACTTGAACACGTAATGCGTTCATTCCTTTTTTTCCTCTTTCTTCTTTAAAAGTTACCTTGTCATTTTCTCTAATTCTGTCAATTAAACCTATTGAATGTACAAAAATGTCTTCCCCGCCATTAGTTGGTACAATAAAACCAAATCCTTTTGTTTCGTTAAAAAAAATAACTTTTCCTTCTTGCATGGTGTATTGTTGTAATTAATTGAAAAAATTATTGCAAAAAAAAAGCAAGTAAAATACTTGCTTTTTTTTGAATTAAAATTAGAATATTATCTAGCTACCTTTACTTGTACAGCATTGATACCTTTTTTTCCTCTTTCAGTTTCAAATTCTACTTTGTCGTTTTCTCTAATCCTGTCGATTAAACCTGATGAATGTACGAAAATGTCTTCTCCTCCACCTGCTGGTGAAATAAATCCGAAGCCTTTTGTTTCATTAAAAAACTTCACTGTTCCTTCTTGCATTATATTATTTTATTAATTTTGAGATCGCAAAGTATGTTAAAATATTTGAAATAAAAAAAAAGCAAGTAAAAATACTTGCTTTTTTTTAAAATTAGAGTATTATCTAACTGTTTGAACTTGCACAGCGTTGATACCTTTTTTTCCTCTTTCTGTTTCAAATTGCACCTTATCGTTATCTTTTATTCTGTCGATTAAGCCCTTTGAATGTACGAAAATATCTTCGCCACCATCTTCTGTTGTAATAAATCCAAAGCCTTTTGTTTCATCAAAAAACTTAACTGTTCCTTCTTGCATTGTTTTATTTATATTAAATATGAATTTGCAATCTAACTCAAATAGAGCAAAAATTGTTGTTTATTAAATTATATATTTAATATCAACTTATATAAAGATTTATATATTTGAAAAAAACATTTTAAAATGAAACACAAATTTTTACTTTTAATTTTACTTGCTTTTAGTATTTTAAGTTACGGTCAAACAGGGAAAAATCAGGCTTTAATGATTAATTCTAATGCTATAGGCTCAAATGGAATTCGAATAAATTGGCCACAATTAAATTTTACTGGCAGGTACGAAATTTATAAGAGAGTTTCGCTAAGTACTGAAGAATGGGGAACTTTACCTTATGCCACTGTTGCAGGTAACACAAACGGTTTTACCGATAGCATAGTTAAAGAAGGTGAAGCATTTGAATACACAGTAGCAAAAGTTAGTTCAGCCAATGTTACAGAAAGCTTAGGATACATTTATGCAGGTAATAAACTAAAAGAGCCGATGGCTTTTGATGGTTTAATTTTATTGATTGATAGCAATTTTATTATTCCTGTTGCTGCTCAAATTCAACAATTAGTTAATAATTTAAAAAATGAAGGGTATAAAGTAGTTGTGCTGTATGCCGGAAGAAAAGAAAATGTATTAAACATTAAAAGCAGAATAACATCAACTTACACAGGCTTAAACAGAAAAGTGAAGACTTTATTTATTATTGGGCATGTGCCTGTTCCATACTCTGGCTTTTTTTCATCATTGGGCGAAGCTCCACCACCTGATGGACATGTGGAGGGAAGTGGTAACCATACTGGTGCTTGGCCTGCCGATGTGTATTATGCCGATATGATAAATACAGGCTGGACAGACAACAATGTTACTTGTACTACAGGAACTCAAACCAGACACCACAATTTACCTGATGATGGTAAGTTCGATCAAACTAAAATCCCAAATTATATTGATTTAGAACTTGGAAGAGTAGATTTTTTTGGAATGAGTAGCTTTAATAAGTCGGATACGATTTTAACAATAAATTATTTAAACAGAAATAATAATTGGCGAACAGGAAAAACACAAGTAATTGAAAGAGCTTTGATTGATGATAACTTTACATCGTTAAACCTTTCATCAACTGGTTATAATAACTTTTCAACTTTAATAAAAAGTGACAGTATTTTTAATAATAGAGATTATATGGTTTCTCAAAAAAACGGTTCGTATTTATGGAGTTTTGGCTGTGGGGCTGGAAGTTATACTTCATGCAACGGCATTGGTAACACTACTAATTTTGTAAACGATTCGTTTAAAAATATCTTCACAATGCTTTCAGGAAGTTATTTTGGCGATTGGGATATTGCAAATAATTTTTTAAAAGCGCCTCTGGCTCAATCGTCATTGGCTAGTTTTTGGGGTGGAATTCCAAAATGGTTTGTTCACCACATGGGTTTAGGAATGAATATTGGTTATGGCGCTAAAATTACCCAAAATAATACTAATTTTTATTTTAATGGTGGCTTTAATAGTTCTAGTAATTCTGTTCATATTGCTTTAATGGGCGACCCTACTTTAAAAATGAGAAATATAGGAACAGTAAATCAAGTAAATGCTGAAAGTAAATCTAATTACGTGTTTTTAAACTGGAGTTCAGTTCAAGGAAATATAGATGGATACGCCATTTACAGAGTGGATACAGTTAATAATATTTACAGTAAATTAAATACAAATACTGTAACCGATACTTTTTTTGTAGACAATCAAAACTTTAATAACGGCACTTTTACCTATACAGTTAAAGCCATTAAACTAGAAACTACTCCTTCTGGAAGTTATTATAACACTGGTGGGGCTGGCTTTGTTAAAATAAACCACTCTACCAATTCTATCAATAATTTTTCTAAAAACAAATTAAATTTAGAAATATTTCCAAACCCATCAAATGGAATATTTAATGTAAAAGTGTATAACAATCAAAGTATTGAATCAATGGTTTCAATAACTGAATTGAGTGGAAAAGAGTTGATGAATTTTAAAATTGAAAACAATAAAACTGATTTTAAAATTGATTTAACCAATCAAAATAGAGGCATTTACATTTTAAATATTTCAAATAATGAAGGTGTAATTGTTAAAAAAATCTTGTTATTTTAAAACAATATTAAATTTATAAAACAAAAATAATCTATTTTAAAAGGGCAAATGTATTTAGTTATATTTGCCTTTTATTTTTTATAAACCCCAAAATAAATATGGCATTACCAAGTATTTTTGAAGCTAAAACCACTGAAACTATTTTAGAAAGATTAAATAAACTAACTAACACAACCCAACCATTGTGTGGCAAAATGAATGCCGCCCAAATGCTTTCACATTTAAATGTAGCATACGATATTGATTCAGGTAAAATAAAAACGGAAACTCCTGCATTAATGAAGTTTATGTTAAAACTTTTTTTAAAACCAATATTGGTAAATGAAAAACCATATAACAAAAACTCAAGAACGGCTCCAATTTTCTTAATTTCATCAGAAAAGGATTTTGAAAAAGAGAAAAAAAGTTTAATTGATAATATTTTAGAAAGCCAAAATAATGGAGTAACTTTTTACGAAGGAAGAGTAAGTAATTCTGTTGGAAAATTAACTGCAAACGAATGGAGTAATATGTATTATAAGCATATTGACCATCATTTTACCCAATTTGGAATATAATTTTTTCTATTAATTAATGAGCGAATCGTTTGCAACATTTGTTGATGTTATATTGCCTTTATATGTTCCAAAATTATATACTTATAGGGTAGCTGACGAAATAACTGACCAAATAGAATTAGGTAAAAGAGTATCGGTTCAGTTTGGAAAAAGTAAAGTTTATTCAGCTATAGTTGCCAATGTTCACAGTATTCCTCCAAAAGATTACACTGCAAAATATATTTTATCTATTTTAGATGATGAGCCCATTATTTTTATACAACAATTAAAATTTTGGAAATGGATTAGCGAATATTATTTATGCAACATGGGCGATGTTATGCAAGCTGCTTTGCCAGCTATGCTTAAACTGCAAAGTGCAAGTAAAATAATTGCTAATCCCGAATTTGATGTGGCAACTCCGCTCGATGATAAAGAGTTTTTGATTATAGAAGCACTTTCTGTTCAGCATGAATTAACAATTGAAAATATTCAGCAAATTTTAAATTTAAAAAATGTTTTACCTTATATAAAAAGCTTGGTTATAAAAGAAGCAATTATTATAAATGAAGACATTAAAAATAAATACAAAGAAAAGCTTGTAGCCTGCATAAAACTTACAAACACCTACGAAAACAACGAAGAAAACGTAAAACTACTTTTTGATTTATTAGAAAAAAAGGAAAAACAGCTAACTGCTTTACTTTCTTATTTGCATTTAAAACAACAAAAACCTGTAGTTTTAAAAGCAGACTTACTAAAAAAAGAAAATATCAGTGCTTCTGCCATTCAAACACTGGTAAAAAATGGCGTATTTGAAGAATATGAAATAGCAGTTGATAGAATATTGTTTGATAAACACAAGATTGAAACTTTTGAGTTAAACAACGATCAGCACATAGCGTTAAATGAAATAAACAAACACTTTGAAACTACCGATGTAGTGCTATTAAAAGGGGTTACTTCAAGCGGAAAAACGCATGTTTATGTTCGTTTAATTGAACAGGCTTTAAACCAAGGAAAGCAAGTTTTATACCTTTTGCCCGAAATAGCAATTACTTCGCAAATTATACATAGAATAAGGAAATATTTTGGCGAAAAATGTGAAGCATTTCATAACAGAATTGGCGACAATGAACGTGTTGAAATTTGGAACAAAGTAAAAAGCAATGAAATAAAAATAGTAATAGGAGCAAGGAGTGCTATTTTTTTACCTTTTGCAAATTTAGGGCTAACCATAGTTGATGAAGAGCACGAAACTACTTTTAAGCAAAATGAACCTGCACCCAGGTACCATGCCCGAGACTCAGTGGTAGTATTGAGTAAAATATACAATGCTAAGTTAGTTTTAGGAAGTGCAACACCCAGTTTTGAAAGCTATTTTAATGCTAAAAAAGGTTTGTTTGGATTGGTAAATTTAAATACCCGTCATGGTGAGATAGAATTGCCCAAAATAATTACAGCTAATATAGCGGAAGAAAAAAAGAATAAAACCATTCAAGGTAACTTTACCTCCATTTTAGTGAATGAAATAAAGCAAACATTAGCTAAAAACGAACAAGTTATTTTGTTTCAAAACCGAAGGGGATATAGTCCAATATATGAATGTGACAATTGCCAATGGTTACCAAAATGCCAAAATTGCGATATAAGTTTAACCTACCACAAATTTATTGATTCATTGAAATGCCATTACTGTGGCTTTACACAAAAACTTCCCGATGTTTGTTCGGCTTGCGGAAGCAATACCCTAAGCTTTAAAGGATTTGGAACAGAGAAAATTGAAGATGAATTGGCTATTTTGTTTCCAACTGCTCGTGTATCGAGGTTCGACCAAGATACAACGAAGGGTAAAAATGGACATGAAGCAATTATAAAAGATTTTGCTGAACATAAATTTGACATAATGATAGGGACACAAATGGTTACTAAAGGTTTGGATTTTGATAATGTAACTTTAGTAGGCGTAATAAATGCAGACCAGTTACTGTTTTTTCCAGATTTTAGAGCCAATGAAAGAGCATTTCAATTAATAGAACAAGTAAGTGGCAGGGGAGGAAGGCGCAATAAGCAAGGCAGGGTAGTGATACAAACTAGTTCACCAAATCATCCTGTTATTTTATCGGTAATTGACCACGATTTTGAAACGCTTTATAACAGAGAAATACAAGACAGGGCGCAGTTTTTATTTCCTCCTTTTGAAAGAATTATTAAAATAAATTTAAGGCATAAAGATTATAAATATTGCGAAGAAGCAGCAAACATATTGCATTCATTATTGAATAATACTTTTGGGCATAATTTACTTGGGCCAGCTAACCCTTATGTAAGCAGAATTAGAAATTATTATATAAAAGAATTTTTAGTAAAAATAGATAGGGGCGATAAAAGACTTCCTTCGCTTAAAAGCCATATAAAGCAGCAGATTGCAAAACTGTATGAAAACAAAATTTTCAATCAATTAATTGTTCAAATTGATGTGGATGCCCTGTGATGAATTAGGGATAAAAAGAGAAAATCTAGGGTTTAATGATTTGGAGCTACCTGAAGTTGGCGATTTTCAACACAAACGCTTATGAAGAAAACCCAATATTTGATTAACCACAAATGTGTCATAGTCCCACTTAACAGCCACTTTTGAAAAATTCGTTTTAGGTGCTGACATTCTCATTGTTCTCATTGTTTTGTTTTAAAAAGTTGCAAAATGGTTTTTTTCGGATCTGTCAATTTATAGTACCAACCTGTCTGCTTAGTAATAATTTGTCCGTAGTTATTGATGGCATAGATTTTTGGAACCTCAAATGCTCCATATTTAATTTTTAGTTTATTACACTGTGATTTTATTATAACAGTTCCGTCTTGTTTTTTACCAAGTTTTTCCTTATCACAGAAAGTCACTGTAGGAAATTCTATTGGCTTAATTCTTAAGCTGTGTCTTTGAAGCCCCCAAATGTCATTGGTGTCATTTATGTTGAATGCTAAAACTTGCTCCTTCGTGTTCTCTAACAATAGAATAACTTGAACTGTATCTATGTTAGCTTTCTGAATGTCTCTAAGTAAAAATAACATTCCTGGACATGATATGTGACCCACAACAATTAATGTTGATTTATTTAATAATGTTTTATTTGAAATGGTGTCTCCATAAACTGACTGATAGGTAAATTTAGGAAATTGATTTTGTCCGTAAATTGTCAATACGGTTGTTAAGTATAATATTATAAATAGTGTTTTATTCATTACAAATTATGACAGTCTGATTTTCATGCTTACCAACTAACTTATCTCTGAATGTTTTTAACTAAAACCTTCCCCCAATTCACCAAAATGTAATTTGCTTTGCGCAACTCGTAAGCGTTTTTTACTTTTACAATTATATTCATTTGTTTTAAAAATAACTACAAGTTTTCTTGTTGGTTACGCTTTGCTAAACAACAACAAGGGCGAAATAGAACTTTTGCTAGAAGCCAGAAGCTAGTTGCCTGCAGCCAATTACAAGAAGCCAGCAGCCAGTTGCCAATTGCAATTTCAAAAAACATCCCCCATACCGAAAGCTTTCGGCACCCTTCGCCACGCAAAGCCAGCCAATCACGCCATAAGCGTGAGGGAATTGTTGCTGCACCTTTTTCATTTCCGTTGGCTAAAGCCAAACGGCAATAGAACTTTTGCCAGCAGCCAATTGCTAGAAGCCAGCAGCCAGTTGCCAGCAGCCAATTGCCAGCTTTCTATTTCAGCGATAAAAATCATTCAAATAGAAACACATAACTATTAATATTAAAATACTTTTGCATGATGAAAAACAAAATAATAACAACACTATTAATAGTATTTTATTTTACAATTTCACTTCCTTTTTCATCCATTGCTCAATGCCCCATGTGTAAACAATCGCTTGCATCTGCCAGGGCCGATGGAAGCACAACAGTTGGAAACACCTTAAACAATGGAATTATTTACCTATTTATTTTTCCTTACTTGTTAGCAATGATTTTTGTGTTTTTATACATCAGAAATATCAGGGCTAAAAAGAAATTATTGCAAAAAAACTAAAACCATGTGTAATCAATTTGAGCCAAATAAACTGCTAGCAGCAACTAAAGGCAAATGTCCGCAATGCCAAAGTGGAAAAATGTTTAAATACTCAGTTATTAAGTTAAATAAATTTACTGAAATGTTCGTAACCTGCCCTTTTTGCGGTTTAAGATTCGAATTAGAACCTGGGTATTTTTGGGGAGCAATGTATGTGAGTTATGCCATAACTACTGGCATTATGTTGGTAGTAGGGGCATTGGTTTTGGTGTTATTTGGAGCAAAAGCTGGTTTTTGGGGATTTATAATCCCAATTTTTACTGTTATGTTTTTGTCTATGCCATTTACTTACAGGTATGCTCGAATTTTTTATCTCCACTTCTTTTCGCCTATCAGGTTTAATAAAGAATTAGCGCATAAAAAATAAGTATGTCAAATAAAGAATCAATTATTTTTTTCGATGGTAATTGTAATCTTTGTAATGGTTTTGTTCAGTTTGTATTAAAAAACGAAACTGAACCAACTTTTTTATTTTGTAGCTTACAAAGCAATTTTGCCACTCATTTTTTTAAAGAAAATAATTTTAATACCATTGGAATTGATAGTGTAATTGTGTTTCAAAACAATCAGTTTTATATTCAATCAAAAGCAGCATTTATTATTTTAAAGCATTTAAAAATGCCTTTTAAATTGGGTTCATTTTTTAGTTTCTTACCTTTATTTTTCACCAACTTTATATATAATATTATTGCCAAATACCGCTATAAAGTATTTGGAGTAAATAATACTTGTTGGGTAATGACTAATGAAAATAAAGAAAGATTTTTATAAAAATTACTCAATTTAAAACTTAAATAGTCGACCCTCAAAAAGTCATCTTCAATTTTTCTTCTTTCTTTTTCCTTAGATACTTCGGCTTCGCTCAGCATAAATTCCAAAGAAACAATCCCGCAAAGCGGGACAAGGCAAAAAAAAGCTTCCACGCACTAGGCCAGGGCTGGCCCGCCTTTTTGCCGACCCCACGCACTTAGCTAATGGAATAGTGGTCATTACAATTTCTATTTTAGTTTAATAAAAATTTAAATAAAATAATTGTAAACATTAAAAATTCTGCAAGTATTCTTTTGTTTTTAGCTCATTTCTTGCAGTATTTTATACACCATTTTTTTACCAAATTTGTTGATTTTGTTATTCTTTATATAATATTTGAAGGGGCGACTAAATACTCTCTTTAACTAATCCATTTTCTTCCCTTAAATAACCAAAAGGTTCATTTTCTATAATCATAAAACCATCTAAATCTACATAATTACACATGCCCGAAAAGGCATAAGCACCACTCATTCCAAGTGTAGTTTCTACCATACAACCCACCATTGTTTTTAAGCCATTTCTTTTGGCTTCGTGTATTAACCGCAATCCGTTTAAAAAGCCTCCAGCCTTCATTAGTTTCATGTTTACTGCATCAAATTGTAGTTTTGTTTCATTAAAATCAACATGCGCACAAAAGCTTTCATCGGCCATTAAAGGCAAAGCAATTCTTGGTTTTACATATTTATATTCATCAACCATAAGGCTATGCATGGGTTGTTCAATAAATGCAATGTTCAATCCTTTTAAATTATCAGCGAAATTAATCAAAGCATCAGGGTCTTTCCATGCTTCATTTGCATCAACCATTATTGGTTTATTATAAATTGAAGCCAACGCTTTTATTTCATCTAAAGCACCATCCGCACTTATTTTTATTTTTAAATAGGCAAAGCGGTTTAAGTTGTTTTCGTTAAAAAATGCAACTATATCAGCGGGTTGCATGATAGGCAAAGTATAACAAGTGTGAGTTGTTAAAGGCCTTTCTATTTTTAAAAATTGATAAATAGTTTCGTTTTTGGTTTTACATAAATAATTAATATAAGCCTGTTCTATTCCAAATCGCAAAGCGTTTGGCGCATTTATATTTTTTAAAATGTTAGATAAATCATCGGCATTTTTAATAGAGTTAGCACCTGCATTTAAAAAGTCGTTAAAGCTCAACAACAATAATTCGGGAGTTTCATTGTACCTTATATTTGGTGCAGCTTCTCCTTTGCCTTCATTTATCAAATCGTTACAAGTAATAATTGAATTTATTTTAAAATCGGAAGCATTCCTCGAAATTTTCCAAGTGTATTTTAGTTTTAATTCTATTTGATTTATTGACCAGTTGAGCATGTAGTTTTATTTTAACAATATTAACAGTAAGTAAAGTTAACTGTAATTTAAAAATTCCACATTTTTTTTAATTTGTATACTAAATAATATTTGTAATGTTGCTTAACATTTGAATTTTATGACAGACGAAAATCAATACTTGGAAATTAATAAAAAGCTTTGGAACAATAAAGTAAATCATCATGTAGCATCTGATTTCTACAAAATGGATGACTTTTTAAAAGGAAATACTTCCTTAAATAGCATTGAACTTAATTTATTGGGCAATATTGAAGGTAAAAGTGTTTTGCATTTACAATGCCATTTTGGACAAGATTCTATTTCATTGTCAAAGATGGGTGCACAAGTTACAGCTGTTGATTTTTCGGAAAAAGCAATTGAAACAGCCAATAATTTAAATATAAAAATGAATACAGATGTAGTTTTTATAAACTGCGATTTATATTCATTACCCCAAATATTAAATCAAAAATTCGATATTGTTTTTACCAGTTATGGCAATATTGGATGGCTTCCAAGTATTGAAAAATGGGCAAATGTAGTTTCACATTTTTTAAAACCTAATGGTAAATTTGTTTTTGCCGAGTTTCATCCTGTAATATGGATGTATGATGACAATTTAGAAAATATTACTTATAAATATTTTAAAGACAAACCCATTATTGAAGAAACTTCGGGTACTTATGCCAATGTAAATGCACCCATCAAAGACAAAAGTATTTCATGGAACTATGGCTTAAGCGAAGTGATAAATGCTTTAATAAATAACGGATTAACTATTAATCAATTCAACGAATTTGATTATTCGCCCTATAATTGTTTTGCAAATTGTAATGAATTTGAACCTGGGAAATTCAGAATTAAACATTTTGATGATAAAATCCCAATGGTTTATAGCATTTTAGCTACAAATACCGATACGGTTTCTGTAATAGTTTAAAGAATTAAACTATAACAGCTACTCTATCGGCATTTTACAGGAACGTAATTGGAAGAAATTTGAATAAGTAATGGTAAAAAAAATTAAATGACAGTACAAGATTTATTATTTAACAAGAAAATTAATCTACAAACTACCAATAAGGAAGATTGTATTTTTAAACTGACATTTAAAGAAGAATTAAGTAATCATTTAAATGCTTTTCATATTGTTGTTATTATTGCACTGACAAAAGCTAACAGCGATTAGTATTTGCTTAATCATTTTAACAGGTTCAAAACGATTTGTTCCATTAGTAAGAAGTATAAAAACAAATACAAACTGCCTGCTTGTTCCAATATTATGGAAAAGCAATATTACAAAACGATGCGATAGTAAGCATTACTAGTTCAAAGAATAAAAAAACGCACTTTTTGTAAAATAATCAATCATAATTTAAACATAAATTACTTATTTTCGCAAAACTTAAAAATGAGCGAATCAATATACGATAAATACGAAACAGTAATAGGATTAGAAGTTCATACACAAATGCTAACTAAAACAAAAGCATACTGTGCCGATGAATATGAATATGGTGCAATGCCTAATACTCAAGTAAGTCCAATAAGTTTAGGCCATCCAGGAACACTACCAAAACACAATATAGAAGTAGTAAAATACGCTGTAAAAATGGGTATTGCTTGTAATTGTACCATTGCCGAATGGCAACATTATGCAAGGAAAAATTACTTTTATGCCGATTTACCAAAAGGATATCAAATTACCCAAGACAAAACTCCTATTTGTATCAATGGATTTATTGAAATAAAACTAAAAGACAAAGAACCTAAGCGAATAGGAATTACTAGAATTCATATGGAGGAAGATGCAGGTAAAAGCATGCACGACCAAGATGTATACAATACTTTAATTGATTTAAATAGAGCAGGAGTTCCTTTAATAGAAATAGTTTCGGAACCCGATATGAAAAATGGGGAAGAGGCCTATCAGTATTTAATTGAAATAAAGCAATTGGTAAAGTATTTAGATATTTGCGATGGAAACATGGAAGAAGGAAGTTTAAGGTGCGATGCAAATATTTCGGTAATGCTAAAAGGAAGCAAAGTTTTTGGAACCAAAGTGGAAGTAAAAAACATGAACTCTTTTAGAAATGTTCAAAAAGCAATTGATTACGAAGTAAAACGCCAAATTGATGCCATAGAAGCAGGCAATAATATCGTAATGGAAACACGCTCTTTCGATGCTCAAAAAGGAACTACATTTACACTTAGAAGCAAAGAAGGTGCAGCCGATTACAGGTATTTTCCTGAGCCCGATTTGCCACCTTTGCGAGTTACCCAAGCATTTATTGACGATGTAAAACAACAAATGCCGCAATTGCCAAAAGCATTGTTTGAAAAATATACCAAACAGTTTGGATTAAATGAATACGATGCCAATGTATTGATAGAAAGCAAAGAAATTGCTAGTTACTTTGAACAAGTTTTAAATTATACTAAAAATACCAAAGCAGCAGCCAATTGGATTATGACTTCGGTGAAAGCATATTTAAATGAACAGGCATTAACTATTGAAGAATTTGTATTAAATCCAAATCAAATTGCTGAAATTATACACTTAATTGACTCAGGAAAAGTAAGTAATAGTGCAGCCCAAAAAGTATTTTCTAGCTTAATTGAAAACCCAAATTCAACTGCAGAAAGCATTGCTTTAACATTAAATTTAGTGCAAGAAAGCGATAGCAACGAATTGCAAAAATGGATTGACGAAGTAATTGCAAATAATCCAATAAAAGTTGCAGAATACAAAGCAGGAAAACAAAGCTTATTAGGAATGTTTATGGGCGATGTAATGAAATTAAGCAAAGGTAAAGCCGATCCAAAAATTACAAATAAATTAGTAAAAGAAACACTAGATAAACAATAATATGAAAAACATAATATTTATACTTTTAATAAGCAGCATTTTGGCTTGCGGAAATTCCATTAACAAAGATAAAGGAACAAATAAATCGGGATTTACGATTACCGGGATTATTAAAAATGCAAAAGGAGGAATCAATGTACAAGAAATCACAAATACTGGTCTTTTGTTGCTTGATAGTTCTACTATTTTAAGCGATGGTACATTTGAATTAAATGGAACTGTTAAAGAAAAAACTTTTTGTATTATACGATTACCTAAAGGTGATATAATACTAACTGTGGACATAAATAGTGCCATTGATGTAGAGATTGATGCAGAAAATATTAGTAATTACACTGTTAAAAATTCAGCTGAAAGCAATGACATTAAATTATTAATGTCTATAAATTCAAAAAGTACTGAAAAAGTAAGGGCATTAGAACAAAAGTATGCTGCAATTTATGGTAATAACATGCCATCACCTGCTGACCAAGACAAAATAAGAAATGAGTTTGACAGTATAACAAGAAACAACGAAATTCAATTGAAATCGGCAATTGACAAAATGAATAATATTGTTCCATTTTTTGCAACCAACTTTATGATGCCCGAGGCAGAATTTTCGTTCTTAAATACAATAGATAAAAAACTATATGCATCGAACCAAAACTCAAAGTATGCCAAAGTATTGCATAATAGGGTTTTAAATATGGCTGCAACTGCAATTGGAAGTCAAGCTCCCGAAATAAAATTAAATGATATTTATGGAAAAGAGTTTGCTTTAAGTAGCCTAAAAGGTAAAGTAGTTATGATAGATTTTTGGGCTAGTTGGTGCGGCCCGTGCAGAAAAGAAAATCCGAATGTAGTAGCCATTTATAATAAATACCACGATAAAGGCTTTGATATTTTAGGGGTGAGCTTGGATAATAACAGAGAAAAATGGATGAATGCAATTAACGCAGATAAATTAACTTGGTACCATGTAAGCGATTTATTGCAATGGAACACGCCTCTTTTAAAAACATATAACTTCGAATCAATTCCACATACAGTTTTAATTGATAAAGAAGGAAAAATTATAGCAACTAAACTAAGAGGAGCGGCATTAGAAGCTAAATTGAAAGAAATATTTGGATTTTAAAAAAGCTGCTAGCAACTAGCCTCTGGCTGCCAGCAAAACATTGAATTTAACATTAAAAAAAATAACAATAAAGTAGCTAAAGGTCAGAAGCCAGCGGCTAGAAGCATAAAAAAGTATGAAAAAAGTAGAAATACACACCGATAAAGGTGTAATGAAAATTGAGTTTTTTGAGCAAGATGCTCCAAACACAGTAGCAAATTTTTTAAAGTTAGCCGAACAAGGTTATTATAATGGGGTTACTTTCCATAGAGTAATTCCTGATTTTGTAATTCAAGGTGGCGACCCTACAGGAACAGGCGCAGGCGGTCCAGGTTACAAAATTGATTGTGAGTTAACAGGCGAAAACCAATACCACGATAAAGGTGTGCTTTCAATGGCACATGCTGGAAGAAACACGGGTGGTTCGCAATTCTTTATTTGCCATAGCAGAAACAATACTGCTCACTTAGACAGAAACCATACTTGTTTTGGAAAAGTAGTGGAAGGCTTAGAAGTAATTGATGCCATTCGCCAAGGAGATGTGATGAATAAGGTGGTGGTTATTGAAGAATAATTTCTTTTTAACTAAACATACAAAGGTTGTTTCATTTATTTTGAAACAACCTTTTTTTTGCTACTTTTAAATTAGATTGGTTCAATAAAAAAGCAGTAAAACCAATCCAACATACTTCAATTTATTAACAATAAAACCTTTTGGTCAAAGGTAAATATAAATTATATTCGTACTTTAAAAAATATAAAATGAGTTTACAAGAACAAGTTAATACCGATATAATTATTGCCATGAAGGCAAAAGATGAAATAACTTTACGCACTTTACGTGCAGTAAAAAGTGCTTTATTAATTGCTGCAAGCGAAAAAGGAGCTAGTGCTGATGGTAAGATAACAGATGACGTAGCTTTAAAAACATTTCAAAAATTAGCAAAGCAACGCAAAGAAAGTATAGATATTTTTTTACAAAACGGTAGAGCAGAGTTAGCCGAAAAAGAGAAGGAGGAATTATCAGTTTTGGAAAAATACTTACCAAAACAAATGAGCGAAGCGGAAGTAAAAGAAATATTAAAACAAATTATAACTGAAGTTGGAGCAACTAGTGCAGCAGAAGTAGGAAAAGTAATGCCAATAGCAATGAAAACTTTGGCTGGAAAAGCTGATGGAAAAACAATTCAATTTATTTTGAAAGAAATATTTAATTAAAAAATTAATGCTAGAAAACGAGGAAAGAATTGCAAAAGCTTTTGAAAAAAAAGAATGGCCTGTAATTAAAACCACCGATAGCTGGGCAACTTTTAAAATAATGGCCGAGTTTGTAGAAGGTTTTGAAAAAATGAGTAGGATAGGGCCTTGTGTTTCTATTTTTGGCTCTGCTAGAACTAAAGCAGACAATAAATATTATATACTGGCCGAGGAAATTGCAGCAAAGTTAGTAGCTGCTGGGTTTGGAGTTATTACTGGAGGAGGTCCTGGAATTATGGAAGCGGGAAATAAAGGCGCTTACGAAGCAGGTGGAAAGTCGGTTGGATTAAATATAGAATTGCCATTTGAACATTTTAATAATAAATATGTAGACAGAGACAAGATAATAAATTTTGATTATTTCTTTGTACGTAAAGTAATGTTTATGAAATATGCACAAGGTTTTGTTGCAATGCCCGGAGGTTTTGGAACCATGGATGAACTTTTTGAAGCATTAACATTGATTCAAACTAAAAAAGTAGCTCAATTTCCTATAGTTTTAGTTGGATCTGATTTTTGGGGTGGTTTAATAGATTGGCTTAAAAACACAATGGCAATCAAAGAAGGAAATGTTAATATTAGCGATTTAGATATGTTTAAATTGGTTGATACCGCTGATGATGCAGTAAATTATATTCTCGATTATTTTGCTGAAAAATCGATTAAACCAAACTTTTAAATACTAAAAAAGCTGCAATAAACATTGCAGCTTTTTTTATAATTTTCTATTCAATTATTTGGCTTCATCTAAGTGGTATTGAATCAAATCATCCATTGGCGATTTAATAACTTTGCCAATTTTCATGTCGTAACTTAAGGCTACTTCTTCTAAAATATCTTTAAAAATAAAACCAACAGATCCTATGCAGTTAAATGAATATTCTTTATAATTAGGATATTTTATTACTAAGTTTTTAAAAAAATCTCTAAAACCATCACGTACTTTATTTCTAATATATGGATGTGTAACATACTCATCTGCAAATTTGCAAAAACTAGCCAAATATCTATTTGGAAACTGAGTATTGTACAAAGTTGTAAATATTTGTTCATTGTCTTCTATTTGAAAACGCTCTTTGAATCTGGCTTGTAATTCAGGCTGTAAATTTCCACGCATAAAATCGCGAAGAATCTTTTTTCCTATATAACTTCCACTTCCTTCATCGCCCATTAAATAACCTAATGAATCAATATTATGGTATACATCATAGCCATCGTATAAGCAAGAATTTGTTCCTGTTCCTAAAATAGCTGCAAAACCTTTTTGTTTGCCTAATAAAGCTCTTGCCGATGCCAATAAATCGTGTCCAACAAAAATGTTTGAAACAGAAGGAAAACTTCTACTTAATGCTTTTCTAACTATATCTTTTTTTTCTGGTGTAGAACAACCTGCTCCATAAAAATATACTTCAGTTATGCTTGTTCCATCCAAATCTTTCAAAAGATTTTCACTTAATGAATAGTGTATAGCTTCTGAATCAATAAAATAAGGATTGTATCCAATGGTATGAAACATCATCAAATTTGAACCATCTTTGTTAATTATTACCCAATCAGTTTTCGTTGAACCACTATCTGCTATTAATATCATTTGTTATCGTTTTTGTTTTGGCAAATTAATAATATCTAAGTTACTATAAAACTATTTTCATAAAAATAATCTCTTTTTAATGGCTTTGAATTAAAAAAATAAAATCAATAAATAGTTTAAGCGGTAAATATTTTAATTATAACCTATAAAATAAATGATACTATGTATTGCATAGTACTAAAATATTTATAATTTTGCTGAGTAAATTTTAAAATGGATTTAGAAAATAGCAAAGCTCAAATGAAAAAAGGAATACTTGAATTATGTATTCTTTCAATAATAAGTAGGGGAGAAGCCTATGCCAGCGATATACTTAACGATTTAAAAAAAGCAAATTTAATAGTTGTTGAAGGAACATTATATCCGTTGCTTACTCGTTTAAAGAACGAAGATTTATTAACTTATAACTGGTTTGAAAGTAATAGTGGTCCGCCAAGAAAGTATTATCAACTTACAAAAAATGGAGTTCTGTTTTTAAATGAAATAAACCAATCGTGGATAGATTTAGTAAATTCAGTAAATACAATCACAAACAAAAAATAATATGATTCAATCAATAAAAATTAATTTAAACAAAACAACTTTTACATTAGATAATAATGCATACGAAAAATTGAATGCATACATGTTTGAGTTAAAAAATAGTTTTAAAAACGATTCGGATATTGTTTTTGATATTGAAGCTAGGCTAGCCGAGTTATTAACTTTACAATTGGCAGCAACCAACGTTGAAGTGGTAAACGAAAGCCATGTTACAAATGCTTTAAACACTATTGGTTCTGTTCAAGAACTTTTAAAAAGTTATAACATTGAAACAGGAAATAGCAACAATTTTACAAACAACAATTTTAATAATAATGAAAAACCATTATTAAGAAGAAACCCTTTTAACCAAAGTTTGGGAGGTGTTTGTAGTGGTATAGCCAATTACTTAAATACAGATACAAGCTTGGTAAGAATTGCTTTTGTTTTTGCCTTTTTTATAATTGGTTCAGGACTATTAATTTATTTAATTTTATGGATAGTAATTCCTAAAGCTACTGGTGAACTAGCCGGAAAATTAAATAAACGCGAAAATAATAATCCAAATAAGTTATATAGAAGTAAAGAAAACAAAGCAATTGGTGGAGTTTGTAGTGCTTTAGCTTTGCATTTTGGTTTAGAAATTTGGGTAATTCGATTGGCTTTTTTCATTGGTCTATTTTTATATGGTTCAACATTTATTTTATATATTATTTCTTGGATTGTAATACCAAAAGCTTCGAATAATACTTATAATAATAATTCAAATTATAGCAATCAGCCTTCTAGCCAAAACGATGAAAATGTAAAAGGAATTAGAAATTTATTTAAAGTTATAATATTTGCAATTGCTATTTTTATAATTGGTATTTTTATTACTTCCGCATTTTTTACTGCTGGTTTAATGAGTATGTTTATTGATAATAATATGTACGATTTTATTATCAATTCTTTTCCTTTAAATGAAAATTTAAATTTAATAATTACAGGGATTTTTATATGTGTTTTAACGCCTGTTTTATTTATTTTAGCTTTACTGTCAAAATTTATTTTTAAAGCAAATTTTAGTTTTAAATATGCTGGTTCAGGATTGACATTATTATTTTTTATTGGTGTTGGATTATTGATTTATAGCGGAATAAATGAAATTCCGAAATATATTAATCAAGAAGAAAATACTTTAATTGAAAATAAAAATTTTATTCAAAAAGATTCATTAAAAATAATTGTTGATGAAGTAAAAGTGGGAAAAAAAATTAATTTATTCAAATATAATGACTTCGAAATACATTTTTGTGACAGCGGTGTTTTTGTTCCAATTGAATATAATATTACTAAAACATTAGAAGATACTGCAAGCATTTCTATTACTAAAAAAGTTATAGCCAATGATGATGATGAAAATGTTTTTGATAATTTAAATTTTAATTATGTTCATAATGATAATTCCTTTCATTTACCAAGTCATTATTTTATACCAAAAGGTAAAAAATTTAAATTTCAAACTGTAAAAGTTAAGCTGTTTTTAAAGGAAAATAAAACCATTTATTTAAATGAAACAGCGCAAAGTATTTTAGGAATAATAAATAAAAGCCAAACTCCATCAAAGTTTTGGTTTAACACAAATAATATTGAAAATAATTCATCTGATTGGGACGATAAAACTGAAAAGAAGGAAGTTGAAATGGAACGTAAAATCGAAGAGAAAGAAGCTGAAATAGAGCGTAAAATTGAAGAAATTGAACGAAAAAAAGAAGAATTAGAACGTAAAGCAAATAATTTATAAACTAACTATTCCGCAATTTTGCTCACTCCGAACTCCGAACTTTTTCTTACTCTTTCCATAAAAAAGGAAAAAGTACATAAGCCATTGTTGCTACAAGCAAATTCATTAATACCAATAGCATTAAATCGGTATACATTAAACTAATATCTATACCATCCATTGCCTTTTTACTTGTTTTAATTAGTATTAATAAAAATGGAATGATGATAGGAAAACTTAAAATAGGCATCAATAAATTTCCGTTGCCACTTTTTTGAGCAATGGCCGAAATCATTGTAAAAGTAAAAGCAAATCCATTAGATGCCAATACCAAAATTATGCAATAAAAAGAAAAGTTTTGAATAGGATTGCCTAAAATGGTAGTATAAAAAAACAATGCCACAAAACTGAGAATTAAATTGATAATTGCACTGTAAAATGATTTTGCTAAAATAAGTTTTTGAGGTAAAACCAATCCATGAAAATATAACATTTTCCCCTTCGATTCTCCTATAAAACTTTTTGCAATGGCATTGATAGAACTAAATAAAATAAGTATCCAAAATACAGCGTTCCAACTAGGTAAATTAAGTACTTTAACCGAAAGCGAAACTGTGAAAATAGATGAAAAAACATACAATAAAATTCCATTTAAAGCATAGCGTTCCCGCCATTCAATAAGTAATAAGTTTTTTATAAGATGTTTAATATCGTTCATTCGTTTTTATGTTTTTTATCCCATTTTATGAGTCAGTTCGAGCGAAGTCCGATAGCTATCGGACTTCGCTCGAACTGACTTTGGAGCTTTCGTACAAGTTTAGTGTCCTCACAAACTTTTTTGATTATGATTTGTGAGAACAAAAATAAATCAACAAAAACCTATGTTATCTATTTTTCTATGTGGTTTAAATTTGTTCAAGTTGTACAAGGTTGGTGTCATCACCAACCTTTTTTATATACGATTTGTGAGAACAAAAATAAATCAACAAAAACCTATGTTATCTATGTTTCTATATGGTTCAAATTTATTCAAGTTGTCTAAGGTTGGTGTCCTCACCAACCTTTTT
>JBAXCN010000005.1:0-74146 GCA_037141455.1 Bacteroidota bacterium | reverse complement strand
GGTTTTTTATTTTACTAATAATGAGCAGTTTGGGTAAAAAAGTCAATGGTAGTGTCGTTGAGAAAATAATGCTCCCTTTTCAAAACATTTCTTCCGGTAGATATCTGTTTTCGCTCAATGTAACAAAACACAAAAGGCTGTCCTTTTGAGACAGCCTTTTAAATATTAATTATTAAAAAATTAGTTTTGAATAATTAAAGTAACTTTTGTTGAACCTGTTGCATCGGCTCCAACAGCACTAAATTTAGCTAATCCTTTTACACCATTAACAGTTTGAAACGAAACAACTGACCCAGCATTTAGTAAAGTGGCTTTTTCGGTGGTTCCAGAAGTAAAATCTATTCCTGAAAATAAATCATCTACTTTTGAATTGTTTTTAATATTATCATAATCAGCAGCTGAGATAGTAGTAGCTTTAAATTTGGTTCTGTTTTGGCGCGACCATGAGCTAATTTCAGTTGCCCAAACAACTTTTGCACCATCAGCATTTGCTGGAGCAGCTAAAGCGTTGTTATCATTTGTTCCATAATAATAAACAAAATCGATACTACCTGAATTTAAACGAGCAGTTCCATTAGCACCAGCAGTATAAGTAGCAAAACTATTCGCTAAACCTAAAAATTTATAGGGAATATTAGCATTGTTTTGAGCCCCTAATTCAATTTCGTTTGAGGCAATGATTCTTTTGTCTTTTGCTATATTATATAAATAGCTGGCAGAGCTTGTGTTGCCTTTACTATCTTTAAAGGTTGCAACAAAGGTTATAGTTGTTCCATATGCAGGTTTAAGTCCTATGAAATCTAATATATCTATTACAGGGTTGCTATCGCTTAACCCATTCAAATCAGATGAATCAACGGTAGAAAATGAACCCAAATAAAAATCAGCCCCATTTACTTTCACATCTATTTTACTTGAAGCTAAAGTAGTACCTGATGCAGGCGTTACTGTAATTTTTAAATAAGGAGTCACAAAAAAGTTAGAGGTATCAAGCACGGTTTCGCCTAGGGAATCGATTAAAGTAATCTTTGGACCAATTGTAACTGTTGTTTCAGTGTCTTTAGAACAAGAGGTAAGGCTTAATGCTATGGCAGCAATAAATAAATAAATAATTTGTTTTTTCATAATTGGTTTAATTGTTTTATAAATTAAACAAAATTACAAATTATTTTATTTTTTAGTAATTAAAAAATTGTTAATAGTTGAAGCGCAATTTAATAGCTTTAGTTTAAAGTAATATTGGTAGCTTGGCCCGATGATATTTTAAATTCTCGGGTAAATGTATTATTACTTCTTGTAATGCCTTTTCCTCGGTAAATTAACTTGTAATCGCCTGGTTGAATAATTAAGTTATGTCTTTGGTGGTCGACAGGAAGTTTATGAACCCAAATTAACTCACCTCTTATAACCTCGTAAATGTCGGCATAAAAATATTGAATAGGATAGGTAACATTTAGTTTTCCAGGCTGAGGAATTTCAATAGTTGTTACCATGTTTTGTTCTATTGAAACACTTTTTATCTCTCTGCGGGGTAATGTCAAAATTTCTAAATCGTATTTACCAACTAAATATTTTTCTTTTAAATTAGCATTTTGAACATGAAGAGTTTTGTTTTGATTATTTGGCCTTATAATAAATTTTAAATTATCATAGTTAGTAGCCCCTGCAATTTTAACTAATAATTCGCCTTGTGGTGCATCAACTCCTATAATGGTATGTTTTCCTGCAGTAACTGATATATTTTCTTTAATAACAGGAGGAATGGTATGCACAACCATTTTATACTTATAAAGTGGATCTAATAAAATAGTATCAGGATTTCCTCTCTCATTTATAGTGTGCATGTAATTATATACTAACTGCCCATTTTCCATTTCATAAAAGCTCATGTTTACGTTAGTTTCAGTGGGCCTGCTATAAATATCAAGCAAATTAACTTGGGCGGTAGTGTTGTTTAAAGCTTGAGAAACAACAATATTTAAAACAGAATTGAATTGCTCTTCTGTATTTGCATCGTAATACCTTCCAACACATTCAAATGCTTTCCTAAAATCGGCAGTGCTTCCTAAGCCAATAATAAAAGGTTTTAAAACAACGCCTTTGCTTTGCAATGCTTCCGAAATAGCACAAGGATCTCCTTGGCATTCTTCAATTCCATCGGTAATTAAAATAATTACATTTCGGGTATTGGGTTCTAACGGAAAATCGTAAGCGGCTTGTTGTAATGAATAAGCTATTAAAGTGGTTCCTTTTGGCGATATAGATTGAATGCGTTTTTTAATATCAGCATGGTTGTTTACTCTAAAAGGAACTTCCAATCGTGTATCTTTACAATCGCGCTTTGCAGGCGGTGAAGTATGACCATAAACACGCAATGCTATTTCTAAATTTTTAGCCCCTTGTAAACTATCTACAATGTTAGATAACAAACGTTTAGCAACATTTATTCTGGTGTCTTTTTCCATTCGTGCAAACATGCTTCCACTGGCATCGAGTAAAAAAAGTATTCGAGTTTTAGCAGGTCGATATACTTGCTGTGCAACTAATATGTTTACAACACTGTTAAATAAAAAAAGAGCTAATAAAACTATTAGCCATTTTCTATTTCCTTTTAAAGTTTTTTGTTTTATCAAAATAAGTATTGTTTTAACGCAAATATTTGTAAAAAAGTATGTTGTTAATAATCGCCAAGTGTTTCTGTTAATTGACCTAATGCATTTTCAAGTTCAGCATCGTTAGGCGAAACACCATGCCATTTGTGGCTTCCCATCATAAAATCAACTGGATAACCCATTTCGGTTTTCATCATAATAAAAACGGGTTTGCCATTTCCACATGCATTTTTAGCTTCAGACATAGTAGTTAAAATACTATCAAAGTTGTGTCCATCCATGTGTAAAACCAACCAACCAAATGCTTTCATTTTGTCTTCTATGTCAGCACCAATTCCCATTACTTTTTGGGTGCTCCCATCTATTTGTTGTCCGTTAAAATCGATGGTAACAATTAAATTATCAATTTTTTGGTGGGCTGCAAACATAAAAGCCTCCCAATTTTGACCTTCTTGTATTTCTCCATCACCCATTAATGCATAAACCAAATGTTTATCGCCATTCAGTTTTTTTGCCAATGCTGCTCCGGCAGCAACCGAAATTCCTTGACCTAATGAACCACTAGCAATTCTAACTCCTGGCAAATGCTCGGCAGTTGCTGGGTGGCCTTGCAAACGGCTATTTATTTTTCTAAATGTATTTAATTCACTAACTTCAAAATAGCCAGAACGTGCCAAAGCGCTATAAAAAACAGGAGAAATATGTCCGTTTGATAAAAAGAAAACATCTTCTTCTTTGGCATCCATGTTAAACGATGGATTATGTTTCATAACTTGAAAATACATTGCTGTAAAAAAATCGGTACAGCCCAATGAACCGCCAGGATGACCTGATTTTACTGCGTGTACCATACGTAAAATGTCTCTTCGTATTTGACTTGAAATAGCTTGAAGCTGTTCTGTATTTGCCATTAAATATAGTTTTTAAATAAATATTTATGCGAATGTAATCAAGTAGTTTTGTTTAGCCATGCTTTTACACAAACAGTTTTGCCCATATTTTACCACATTGTAAATAAATTCAATACTTAGCTTAAAAAAATCCAAAAGACATTTTTAGTTTAGCTTAGTAAATGCCAAAAGAGTAGCTAATTAGTTCAAAGGTTGCGAAGCAATTTTTAGACTAATACAGCTTCCGTATTGGTTTGAAATGATAAAGTTGAATGTTTTAAAGTGTGTAAACTAGTTTTAAATTCCCTGCATTTTTAACAATTGCTAAGTTTTCATTATTGCTTTCTAATGCTTTTAAAATGTCTTCAGGAAGTTTTTCTATATGATATTTCATAAAAGTAGATTGATCAAAAACAAAAGTAAGGGGTTCAATTTCACTGTGTATTTTAAATCCTAAATTTAAATATGCAGTTCCATTACTCCAATCTTTGTCAATATAGGTCATTACATCACCCGGCTGTGTTTTTGCTACAAAGTGAGTAATTAATTTACTCAATCCGCCAATTACTGAAAATCCTTTTTTACAACAGAAACTTATTAATTCGAAAGAGCGTTTTTCGTAGCTTAATCTATCCATTTTCCGACCTTTGCTAAATGTGGCTACCGCCTTTAATTCATTATTATGTAATAATCCTATTTTATGATAGGCTGTTTTAAAGCCAAGTAAATGGTTTTCGTTTAAAAACCTTTCCGTTAACTCCTTATCCAATTTAATTACATTACAATTTCGGGCAAATATTTTTTGGTTTTTACCTAATATTGATTGAATTATGCCTAAAATAATGTCGTTTTTTCTTATCCAATCATCTAACCAAAAACTAACTTTGGTTTCTAAAAATGCAATATTTACTTTTCCAATTGATAAAGTTACCTGAAAATCGAATTCGGGAAAATGCGAAGATAGTTTTTCAATTATTTTGGCTTCAGTTATCAATACTTAAAAGCGAATTAGCGAAATAAATTAAAAAAGCTTGTGTAAAAATTTCGTCCTAATGCCTTTAATAAAAAATATTTAATTTTTATCCTAAAACTGGCTTCAGGTTTAAAGTTTTTCCATTGGGTTAGTTGTAAATATTTGTAATATTCTTTTTTAAAAGGATGAATATTTAAATATTCCCATGGTTTTGAAGAACCCGAGTAATGAATTATTGCAGGGCATTGTTTCAATTCCTCAATTTCGGGTTTGGAATATATTTTTAATAGTGTTTTTTCATCAACCTCAAAAACTGGACTTAATTGATTCCACTTGGGTTCAATGACCAATCTTTTATTGAACAAATTAGCATTTAGTGCATCTTGATCCCAATAGATAAGCTTGCTTGTGTGTTTTTTAATATAAGCAAAAAGAGTTTCTTGCCTATTATCGTTAACCCAATTTTTAGCATTAATTAACAATATTCCTGCATTAAAGTATTTGTATTTTGAATCAAAACTTAGTCTTGTTGGCCCATCAAAGTTTAATTCATTTACAGCAGCAATGGTGTAATTGTCAATATTAATATCCCAAAGCGATTTTAAGTTTTTACAAACTATGATATCGGTATCTAAATATAAAATTTTATCAGTTTGATTCACCAATAAGTTTGGAATCACTATTCGATAATAAGTAGCAAATGTAACATGATCAGACACATAACAATCTTTAAAAAGCGTTTCGTCTAATTGATAAAAGGTAAAATGATGTTGATACTGTGATACCGTTTTTTCAACTTTTTCTATGTTTGCAGTGCTAAAATCGGCACTAAAAAAGTGCAAATGAATTTTGTTTTCTTTGTTGTTTTCAAACAATGAAGTAAGCATCACTACTGCGTGTTGCGTATACTTATTATCGGCTGCACAAGCTATATGAATCAATTTTAGCTTAATTTATAAATGGCACAAGTGGCTGAAATCTGTTTAAAATTTGCTGTCAAACGTTCGTGTTTTTCTTTATTAGTAAATGAAGCAATTGCAGTTGCTACAGAAAGTTTAAAAAACGAAAACAATTTAGAGAATGGAGTCAAATTTTTTGTTGAGTAGTTAAAAAAGGTTCCACAATCTACTATTTTTCCTTCCACTAGTTTTAAATTTGTAAAGGCTTGTTGCAATTCCTTTAAATCAGGGCGATACATGGTATCAATAGGATCTTCGTGATATGGAAAATTATACGGAACAGAAATAATTAATTTGGTGTCGGCATTCATAATTTTAACCAGTGCTTCGCAAAAAGCAGTTCTTTCGGTTAAATGTTCCAATAAGTTGGAACAAATAATAAAAGAAGCATTCAATTGTTTTAGCTTTTCAATAAATGCGGGGTCAGTTACATCGCCCACCAAATCAACTCCTTCGGCTTGTTTGATGTCAATATTTTTTACTAGGCAGTTTTTCTTTGCAAATTCATCAAATAAATTGGCTTTAATATAAGGTTGAGTTACTTCAATAAACTCTTTGGTACTAGAGCCAATGTTTAAAACCAATGAGTTGGGGTGCGCATATTTTTGAATGGTATTTTTAAACCAAAGCGATTCTTCGTAAAGCATATTTTAGTTTTTAATTCCTATTCTACCGGTGTAATCTATTCTGTTCAATAAAATTTGAACATTATGTTCTTTAAAATATTGGTCTACCGCTTCTCTAGCACCTTTCCAATGTCCGTAATCATCAATAATTATTACTCCACCTTTCACTAGTTTTGGATACAAATGTACCAATTCGTGGTAAGTTGATTCATACCAATCAGTATCTAAGCGTAAAATAGCAATTTTATCGGGCATGGTTTCAGGAATGGTGTCTTCTACTTTTCCTTTTACATATGCCACCAAATTTGAAGGATAATTTGTTTTGGCAACATTGTTTTTTACATCATCAATTGGGGCATAACACCACATTACATCTTCTGTGGTTTTTTCTGACTGGTTTAAGAGGTTTTTGGCGTCTTTACCTGATAAGTCTGCATCCATTTCAGTTGGTTCGCTCATGCCTTCAAACGTGTCGTAAAGGTAAAATTGGCGATTGGCAGCATTTAATTGAGCCAAACTAAGCATGGCACACATAGAACTTCCACCTTTCCAAACGCCACATTCTACTATATCGCCTTCAATATTATTTTTTACTATGTATTCAATGGCTTTGTTAAATGAGTAAAGTCTCTCTTCCGAGGTCATGGTAAAAGGCTTACACATTTCCATAATGGAATTAAATGCGGGTTCAAAATCAGGAAATTTGTTTTCTATCTGATTTGTTTTTATCAATTTAAAACCGAAAGATTGAAGTAGTTTATTTATCATTTTACAAATATTCGAAGCGTCAAAAATAAGAGAATATTTTGGTTTGAGAATTAAAAATATTTGGTCTTTGAAAAGGGTTTTTTAAGCAATAATTTAAATTAAGAAAAATTTAACAATTTAGAAATATTGGGGTTTTCAAATAAAACCAATAGTAAAATGCTTAATATTTAAATTTTTTTTGATTGAAATTTAATTTTGAATATAAGCAGTTTGCTTTATTTAATTTAAAAATTAACTTTGGTATGGTTTAAATATAAATTATGAAAAAAATTATACTATCACTAACGACCATTTTATCAGTTAATTTAGCTATTGCACAAATTAATAGTACGTCATTTGCAACAAGAGTTGACTTTGCAACAGGAACTGGAACTTCAAATCCACAAGGAAATACAGGTGCAGATTTAGATGGTGATGGTAAAAATGAATTAATAGTTGGAAACTTAGGAAGTTCTAGCATTTCAATGTTTAGGAATATTACTACTTCAACCCAAATAGTATTTTCAACAAAAATTGACTACCCAACTGCAAATACAGCAAGCTACATTAAAGCCGTTGATTTAGATAATGACGGAAAAAGAGATTTAGTAACATCTACAAACAGTGGAACAACGTTTTCTGTTTTCAGAAACACAACAACCTCGGTAGGTAATATAACATTTGCAACCAGACAAGACTTTACTGGACAATCTGCACCTGCAAATTTTGACACCGCAGACGTTGATGGTGATAATAAAGTAGATTTAATATATGTTAATTATTTTTCGAGTAGTTTTTCTGTTTTTAGAAATACAAGTACATTAGGTTCAATTAGTTTTGCAACAAGAGTTGATTATTCATGTGGAGCAAATCCTGGTTCAATTTCGGTTTATGACATAGATAATGATGGA
The DNA here is from genome assembly GCA_037141455.1 of Bacteroidota bacterium. GTDB lineage: Bacteria > Bacteroidota > Bacteroidia > UKL13-3 > UKL13-3 > JAAFJM01. The sequence goes on along the minus strand of JBAXCN010000005.1, from coordinate 66,428 downwards.
AAAAAAGACTTAGCAATTACTTTATATACAAACTCACAGATTTCAATATATAGAAATACCACAACTTCGGTTGGATCACCCACGTTTGCATTTTCTCAAAATATATCATCGCCTTCTTACCCCAATTATATTAATAATGCAGATTTAGATGGTGATGGAAAAAATGAATTAGTAACAGCTAATTTTTATGGTAATAATATTTCAATACTAAAAAATACTACTACATCTGTTGGAACAATAACATTTCAAACGCCTCAAAACTTCGCATCTGGGTCTGGTACTTCCTATCCAGAAGGAATAGTTTTAGAGGATTTTGACAATGACACCAAAAAAGATATTGGTGTTTGCAATAGAAATAACAATACTTTTTCAGTTTTTAAAAACATAACAACAAATGGAACAATTAATAGTAGTTCTTTAGCATCTCAGGTTACAATAGGGGCTAATTCTAACCCATCAGTTATTAGTGCAGTTGATTTTAATAATGATGGTAAAAGAGATTTAATCGTTACAAATAATCAATCAAATAACGTTTCAATACTTAGAAACCAAATTTTAGCAAATGAGCCAACCATTGCATCAAGTAACTTGGTTTTTAGTAATACAACAAACAATCTTACAACGCTCACCTTTACTAAAGGAAATGGTTCAAGGCGAATGGTTATTGTAAAGGAAAACGCTGCTGTTAACTCAATTCCATTAGACTCTTTTGGTTATACTGCTAAAGATACATTTGGCCTAGGTTCCCAATTGGGTTTGGGTAACTATGTCGTTTATAGTGATACGGGAAATACCTTTACTATTAAAGGTTTAAATGTAGGTTCCACTTATTATTTTGCAGTTTTCGAGTACAACGGTACAAACGCTTACAGCAATTATTTAACTACAACAAATTTAATTGGTAGTAGGCTGCTAACATTTGCATATTTTAGTAAAAATTCAGGTAATTTAAACAGTTTAAACACTTGGGGCAACAATCCAGATGGAACAGGCACAAGCCCTTCCAATTTTTCGGGTAATAATACCGTTTATTATGTTGCAAATAATGGTTCACCTACAATAGCAGCCGATTGGTTTGTAACAGGTACAAATACTACAATTGTTTTTGGTGATGGAAGTAATTCAGGAAACTTTACAATTCCTTCAAGCTTATCTTTAGGTGTTGATTCATTTTACGTAAACAATAATTTTACTGTTACAATTCAAGGACCAATTTATACCAACAAAGCAAGTTTTAATTTAAATAGCACAGCACAATATACATTAAATACAGCCCAAAATATAGTGGCAGCTAGTTATGGCAACTTGGTATTAAGTAGTTCTACCAAAACTTTATTGGGCAATGTTACAGCTAGAGGAACTTTGGCAATGTTTGGCAATATTAATTGCAATGGCTTTACTTTTACTTTAGGTGAAAGCTTGTCGCAACTTGGCGTTTTAAACAGGTCTTCAGGCTCTATTATAGGAAACTTTAAAAGGTGGTTCAGCGCTTCCAACACCAGTGGAAGTTCTGGTTTAATGCCTATTGGAACAGCCAATAGTTACCGTCCAATTCAAATTAATTATACAACAGCACCAATTAGTGGAGGAACGCTAACGGCAAATTTTATTGCAAGCTTTGGTGGTAATTCGGGCTTACCATTATTTGATTTTACTACAACTCCCGTTGTACAACTAAACAAAACTGCTCAAGATGGATTTTGGAGGTTAGCAGCCAATGATGGACTAACCGGGGGTAATTTTACTAGTTTTGTAACTGGTGCTGGATTTTCAGGCATTAGTTCTGTAAGCGATTTAAGATTAGTAAAAAGAAGTTCACCTACTGGGTCTTGGTCGCTAGCAGGAAGTTCTGTTATTGGAAGTGGTTCAATTTCTGTTCCTGTTGTTTCTGCTCAAAGTATGAGTAATGTTGGAGGCGATTTTGCCATTGCTTCTGACAGTTCAATTAATTCATTGCCAGTTACTCTTGTATCAATTAATGCATCTTGGAGCAATGCACAAGCGCAGTTAAATTGGCAAACAGCAAGCGAGCAAAACAACAGTCATTTTGAAATAGAAAAACTAAACTACAATGAATGGAAAACTATAGGAATTATAAAAGGTGCGGGAAATAGCAACCAACTTTTAAAATACCAATTTGTTGATAATGAAAGTAATTTAGATGCTAAAAAAGAAGCAATTTATTACCGTTTGAAACAGGTAGATTTTGACGGAAATTATAATTATAGCGAACTGGTTTTATTGCAATACAATACAAATAATGAAATTAAAATTTTTCCAAATCCTTTTCAAAATACAATTAATATAAGTGTAGAAAACGGAGAAGAAATAAAAGAAATAACTATTATAGATTTACATGGTAAAGAAATATTACAGCGTTTTGGTAACCAATCAAAATTTGATGCATCAATGATAACACCTGGCTTGTATACCATAAAAATTGTTACAAACCTTCAAACCATATTTACTAAAATAATTAAATAAAAGCATTATTTTTGGACTATTGATTCAGTGTTTTAAGAGAAACACAAAAATTAAAAGCAAAAAAATATGTGTGGAATATTAGGCCTTGTTGGCAATATAGATTCGGAAAAGTTTGAGCAATGCTTGTCAAAATTGGAGCACAGGGGTCCTGATGGATTTGGAATATGGCAAGACGAAGGAGTTACTTTAGGACATAGGAGACTTTCAATTATTGATTTGACCGATAATGGCAAGCAACCAATGCATTTTGAAAATAAGTATGCCATAACTTTTAACGGTGAAATTTATAATTACCTAGAAATAAAAATAGAGTTAGAGAAATTTGGCTATAAATTTATTTCCGCATCAGATACAGAGGTAGTTTTAGCAGCATTTGACAAATGGGGTGAAAAATGCTTTACAAAATTTAACGGAATGTGGGCTCTTGGAATTTGGAATAAAGAAAATAAAACTTTGTTTCTTTCAAGAGATAGAATGGGTAAAAAGCCTTTGTTTTATGCAAAAACCAAATATGGTTTTGCATTTGCATCTGAAATGAAAGCCATATACCCTTTATTAGAAAAAGTAGAAAAAAACACAGCTGTAATTAATAAAGCAATTAATGATGTGTTTTCATATGAAAACACAGACGAATGCTTAATAAAAGGAATCAATCGTTTTCCTGCAGCAAGTCATGGTGTTTTAAAAGATGGGCATTTACAAATTTCTAAATATTGGACCGTTTTCGATGATGAAACTCCTCAGTTTAAAAAGTATGACGAGCAAGTAGAATACTTACGGCATTTGTTTTTAGATGCATGTAAAATAAGAATGCGAAGTGATGTTCAAATTGGAACTGCATTAAGCGGTGGGTTAGATTCAACAGCTACAATTTGTGCAATGGCAAATGTTGCCAACCAACAAAACTCAAGTGAAAATATTTTTAAACACGATTGGCAACATGCTTACGTGGCCACTTTTCCTGGAAGCGAAATTGATGAAAAAAAATATGCAAAACGAGTTGTTGACTATTTGGGAATAGGTGCAACTTATTTAGAAATAGACCCTGTTAAAAATATTGATAAAATATTTGAATACACCTATATGTTTGAAGAGTTGTATTTAACTTCACCAATTCCATTTATTCAATTATACAATGAAGTAAAAAGAAATGGAACCACTGTTACATTAGATGGTCATGGAAGTGATGAGTTGTTTGCAGGATATCCTTTTCAATTTACCCGAGCTGTTGCTGATGCAATCCCTAATCCTATAAAAGTAAATGAAATTGTTAAAACATATAGAGACACTTTACTCAACAATAAAAGCTACTATTATGATTTTGGTACAAGCTCTTATAATGGAATATTGCATATTGCAAAAGGTAAAAAACATAAAAACTTAGACCACTTAAATAACCTTTTGTACCAGTCGAGTTTTGAAACAATTTTACCCACATTATTAAGAAATTACGACAGGTATTCCATGATAAATGGAGTAGAAATTAGAATGCCTTTTTTAGACTATAGAATTGTAAATTTTGCTTTTTCTATTCCTTGGTCATCTAAAATAAGAAATGGGTATAGTAAAGCAATTGTTAGAGATGCTATTAAACCTTTTGCTCCAGATGATATAACTTACCGTAAATCTAAAATTGGATTTAACTCACCCTTCTCTGATTGGATAAAAGGTCCTTTAAAATCCTGGATTAATGATGAAATTAACTCTCAACAATTTAACCACTCTGAAATAATAAACAGTGAATTGGTAAGGAGTAAAATTACGGCAGTGCAACAAAACGAAAATGCAACTTATCTAGATGGTGAAAATGCCTGGAAAGCCATTATGCCTTATATTTGGGAAAAATCATTAACGTTGGCAAATGGATAATTTAGCACCAATAATACTCTTTCTTTACAACAGGCCTGAACATACTTTAAGGTGTTTGGAGTCGTTAATGAATAACGAGCTTGCAAGTGAATCTACATTATATATTTTTTGTGATGGCGCAAAACCCAATGCTACTGAAAGCGATATTATAAAAATAAACAAAGTAAGGGAAATTGCAACATTAAAACAATGGTGTAACAAGGTTATAATAAAAAATCAAAATCAAAATATAGGCTTGCGCAACTCAGTAATTGCCGGTGTCAATGAAGTGTTTTTAAATCATAATAAAGCAATAATTATTGAAGATGATTTAGTGTTAAGTAATTATTTTTTAGAATACATGAATAAGGGTTTGCATCAATTTGAAAATGATAAAAGTGTATCTCAAATTTCTGGACATTCGTTTCAACTTGACATAGGCTCGCTAAAAGAAGATGCTTATTTTTTACCTTTAACTACTACTTGGGGTTGGGCAACATGGAAAAGAGTATGGGACGAAGTTGACTTTAGTGGAACTGATTACCAAAAGATATTACATGATAAGAAAACAATTAAAGCGTTCAATTTAGATAATTCGTACGATTATTATTCCATGCTTTTAGACCAATTGAACCCTAGTAAAAAAATATCTTCATGGGGAATTATGTTTTGGTTACACTCCTTTAAAAACAACTATAAAGTATTGTTTCCAAAATATACTTTGGTTTCAAATATTGGCTTTGATGGAAGCGGAACACACAAAGAAAATAAAAGCGAAAAAGATGATTTTAAGGAAAGCAATAAAGTTGAAATTTATCCAATAGATAGTAATATAAATAAAGTAGTTTTTGATAAAATTAAAAACAATTTTAGAAGAACAAATTATTCTATTTGGTATAGATTAATTAGGAAATATAATCAATTATTTAAAAATTAATTAGTAGGCATTAACGACAATTAAAGGTAAAAAATACAACTTTCGTGGAACAATAACACTATTGCGTTAATGAAGCCATTTTAACAAAATTTAAACCATATTCTTTCATCAAATTTTGATTTTCTAAAAATGCTTTTTCCTCATTATTAGTTATTGGACCAGCAGTTAATTGCGGAATATTTGCTTCAATACTATTTGCCAAATCTTTTGAATTACCCATTTCAAAAAACCACGTATTGGGTGGATTTTGTTCTAAATGAACTTCAAAATTGCTTAAAAAAATATGTTTTCCTAATGAGCGACCATCTTCTACCACTGTGCTCCAACCTTCAAATAACGAAGGCTGAATAATGGCTAACGACCTGCGAATTAATTGAATTTGATCGTAGCGAGATATAAAACCCAAAACTTTTAATTGGTTTTCTACCCCTAGTTCTTGTGCTAATTTTATTAACGAAGGATAATAATCAGGGTTCCTAAAATCTTCGGTTGCTCCCGTACAAATAACTGTTATTTCAATGCCCTTTTGCTTTAGCAAACCCATAGCTCTTATTACTGTTGGGTGGTCTTTGTGTTTCCAAAATTGGTTGCAAACAATAAAAAAATTATCAGGCAAATTAAATTTTTGTTGCACAGCAATCGCATCGCTTTTAAACCATTCCTTGTTAGCATTACTTACAAAACGAAGCAAGTATGCATTTGAACTGTTTTTTGGGAAAAACTTTTGGTAATCGTTAAGAGCATGTTGGCTGCTAAATGCTAAAATAGGTGATTGTTCTGCCAAATTTTTATTTCGCGCTTCGCGGTTATTGAATTCAGTTTCAGAAAATAAATGAGGTAAGTGCTTATATTGAAAATCTGGAATCCAACCTCCCCAATTAAAAATCCATTTTTTAGGGAAATTGCCTGGTGGATAATAAAAGTCTATCTGTCTAAAATTAAACAACTTAAACCGTAAAAAAGGAGGTAAAACAGAGATAAATTTATAAAAAGCCAGCACTAAAATAGTATCAATATAAATTTTATCGAGTAATGGTATAATTTCGGCTGGAACTTCTTTACTATTTCTTGTAGCCAAACTTAATTTTATATTATCTCTTTCCGATTTATCAATTTTACTTATTGCATTTATTAGGTTAAAAATATAAATATTCCCAGCATGCCAATTAGGGTCAGAAATAAGATGAAGACAAATATGTAATTTTTTGTGTTTCAAACGATTTAATTATAAGTTATTTAACCAATTTGCTGTATTTAAAAGTCCTTCGTTTAATGAAGTTAAAGTTTTAAAACCAAGCTTTTGTAAATGCGTTACATCAGCTTGCCAATTGTTGGGATCTCCTTGTTTTTGTATATTGTTAAAAGTAAATTTTAAACCAGGGTTTAAATGCTGGTAAAACTGTTTAACCACTTCTTTTATAGGCGTTTCAATGCCTGAAGAAATATTAAAAGCATTTCCATCAAACGGTGCTTTTTCAAATATCAAATCAATTCCTTTTATTAAATCATCAATATATATAAAATCACGCGATTCCGCCCCTGTTCCATATACTTCAATTTGTTCCGGATTTTGAGTGGCTTTTTGATATAAATCCCAAAACAATTGTTTTTTTAATCCCGGACCATAAGCCGAAAACACGCGCAAACTACAAGTAGAAAGTCCAAAAAAACGATGGTATTCTTTAAGTAAATATTCACTCTGTAATTTATGAAAACCATAAGGCGACAATGGATTTTTACTGCTTTCTTCGGCTATTGGTAATTTTTCGGGATTTCCATAAACAGCGGCACTTGAAAAATTGATGAATTTACACTTGGGTTGATAAGTACGAATACTAACTAATATTTTATGAACGTTTAACACATTTAATTCAAAATCAATATCGGGCTTGTCGAACGAGAAACCGACATGAGCTGAGCCTGATGCGTTGATACATAAATCGTATTGTTGCTGTTTAAACAATGCATCAAAATTGGTATTGTTGCCGTTTAATTGAGAGTAAAATGGATTGTTATTCAAGTTTGCAGAAACACCCGCTTCGAAAACTTGGTAATTTTTATTTTTAAAATAGTTTACACAGTGTGAACCTATAAACCCCTTGCTTCCAATTATTAAAATATTCATGCTTTTATTTGGTTGCAATAAATGAATAAACTCGTCCAGGTGTTTTGTCTGAAGCGGCTTTTACATCAGCTATTTTTTGGTAAATAAAATCAATATTCAATATAAATTTTGCTATAAAACTTCCGGTTAGCTTTGCTAAACTATTTGCAAAGTTTTGGCGCATTTGAACTTTAGTTAATGGAGCAAAGTTGATTACACTTGAATAAGGATGAATAATATTTGAAATTTTCATCCCCGAATCGGTAATACATTTTAAATAAAAATTTAAAGTAAAAGCATGCTCGCCTCCATACAAATGATGTAAAGGATGGTTGTTTAAAAATACCTGTAAATCGTTTTCATTTGTTAAAACATGCTCGCGAGTAGCTATAAAAGTTCCGTTTGGTTTTAAAACACGGTGAACTTCTTTGCAAAATTTTTCCAAATCATTAGCATGGTGCAATACTTGGCGAACATAAACTACATCAAACGAGTTGTTTTCAAATGGCAACGCTTCGCCAAAAGTTTCTACTACATTTACTTTCAAATTGTGTTTTTGAGCTAAATTTCTAATTGCTCCAGCTCCCACATCATTGCTGCCATCTGGTTCTAAAGCTGTAGCATTAAAGCCTTTTTTTGCAAATCCATAGGTTGCCATTCCCCGTCCTGCACCAATATCTAAAACTGTTTTAGCATTGCTTGGTATATATTTTAAAACCTCATTAAACTCCTCGCTTTCAGAAAAACGATTGCATGCAGCCTCTACATCAGCATCAAAATAATTCTCTAAAATAGCCTGTTTGTTTTCAGGTTTACTTCTTAATTCTTGAACCGCTTCTTCCCAAGTCATTATTTTAGTTTTTTATAAACTCAATACAACAAACGCATCTACAATGAGCTGCTCCATCAGTTCCTTTTCCCTGTCCAGTATGCGGATTATGCGAAATGGAATCCTTACAGTCGTTGGCAGTTTTAAATTGCCATCCATTTTTTGAATACAATAAATAGTTGTCGTTGAAAGTTCCGTTAGCATTAAATTTTTCAAAAATCTTACCTGCCATTTCAGCATCAAATTGCTGAAAAAAACCATAGTTTTCAAATTTTCCATATGGAAAAGTAAGTAATAACTTGCCATTAGGTTTTAAAATCCTTATCAACTCATCAATAACTTTTAGGTATTCGTAGCTTTTTTCTTTTATATCTTTTACTTTTTCAAGTTCATAACCGTAAATTGAATTGTCCATATCAACATGCTCAATGGTTGATTGACAAACAACCTCATTGAACCAAGAAGAAGCGAGTGGCATGTTTCTTAAATCGCCAAATTGGTAGGAAATTCTGTTATCTATATAATTTTCGCTTTCGGGGTAATAGGTATAAATGGTTACTTCTTTATTTTTAACTTTTGGGTGCTTTACTATTTGTGAGAAATTAAATGTTGAGCCAGCATCTAATAAAGTACTTTTTTCATTGTTGCTTAATAAACTAAAAAGCCAAGGATATTCTACTACTCTCTCATCAAGACCAACGCCAAAACCTTCTGGAATTTGTTTGTTGCTAAACTTTTTTATTAGCTCACTGTCATTTATACTGTTTTCAATTAGCTCCCATCTTACATCGCTATAGCCATAACCCCAAGGCTTTTTGCCTGTTGCGTTATAAACAATTTTTCTTATTGGACTTATTAATTTTTTTATCTCTTTTTTCATTTTTCATTGATTAATAATTTTTGCTGGGTTTCCTACAACTATTGCATCATCAGGCACATTGGTTGTAACAACGGAACAAGCTCCTACAATAGCTCTTTCGCCAATGGTTACTCCTTTTAAAATGGTTGCATTAAACCCTATCCAAGCATTATTTTTAATTATCGTTTTTTTCTCTCTTAAATCTAAATTTTCTTTTGGGTGTCCTTCCTTTAAAATGTCCATGTAATGCTTGTGACGAAGGTTGTGGTTTAAAGGATGTGAAATATTATCATGTATATTTACGTTGTGAGCAATTAATACATTGTCTCCTATTTCTATCTCAGCTGCCGACCATATTCTAGTTTGCTCTCCTACAAAACATGCATTTCCAATTGATATTTTTCCTCCATGAGCAAATAAAAGCAGCTCTCCTTTTATGGTGCAATAACTACCGATTTTTATTTTACTTTTATTGTTTTGTAAATTAAAAATTTTACTTTCAATGCTAAAATTAGTATTATTTTTAACTTCAGCCAAGGTTGAATAATAAATGTTTTTCCATTTCAACCTCATCCAATTAAAAGATAGAAAATGTAACGTTTTATTAATTATTCTTAAAAACATTGGTTGAATTTAGTTCTTTTGGTTTTTATTGGACTGAACTTATTAGCTGCAAGTATATTAAAAATTGTTCTAAATATGAGGCTAATTTAATTTAAAGCAGTTTAAATTTAAGTTTTATTTGTTCTTTCATTTTTTATTAGAAAATTGCACCACTTTGAATCAAAATCCAATTATACTCCTTATAGACAATTACGACTCGTTTACGTATATGCTTAAAGATTATTTTGAGCAATGTGGAGCTGTTTGTTTGTTACATAGAAATGATGAAATATCAATTGATGAAATTAAAAAATTGACCTTTGATGCAATAGTAATTTCACCAGGGCCAAAAGAACCCGCCAATGCAGGGATTGTTATGGAATTAATTGCTTTTTTTTATGAAACCAAGCCTTTTTTTGGTGTTTGCTTGGGCCATCAAGCTTTGGCTCAATTTTTTGGTGGTAGGTTAAAAAAAGCAAATTTACCCCGACATGGAAAGGTTGATTTAATGGAACACCATTGCGATTTAATGTTTAAAAATATTCCTCAACACTTTTATGCAACTCGATACCATTCGTTAATTATAGAAAATTTACCATCATTATTAGTTGCCACTTGTTATTGTAAAAATGAATTGATGGCCTTTAAGCACCAAAGTTTACCTATTTGGGGTATTCAGTTTCACCCTGAAAGCTGTAAAACAAATGATGGTATTGAAATAATTAAGAACTTTATCGAAATGTCAAAACAATATATTCATTGAAAAGCATTTAATACTCAGTATATTTGCTAAAAAAATTATAATAAATGTTTGCATACCAACTTATTTCTAACGAAATTTTTGCATTAAAACCAAGCGATTTGGCTTCGAGTGCATTGGTTTTTATGGAAGATTGGCAGGTTAAAGACTTGCCAGTGGTTCAAAATTCAAAAATATTAGGAATTGTAAATGAGCTCGTTTTAATCGAAAATAGCAATACAAAAGTTGCGGATATACTCAGTACAGATTTGGTTTATTGTTTAGAAAACACTCATTTTTACGATGTTTTAAAACTGATTTTTAATCAACAAATATCAAGTATTTCAGTAGTTGATTTTGAAATGAGTTTTAAGGGAATAATTGCCGCAAAAGACTTAGCAAAATATTTATACGAACACAGTAGTTTAAAACAAGAAGGCGGAATTATTGTATTACAAATGAATTCGCGCAATTATTCTTTGGCCGAAATAGCTAGAATAACTGAAATAAATAGTGCTAAAATTTTATACGCACATGTAACACCTTTGGCCGATGAAGAAAATAATATTCATGTTTCTTTAAAGTACAATGTAATCGATTTAAAGTACATTGCTGCTACTTTTGAACGATTTGGCTATTTGATTATTTTTAACTCACAACAATTATCTCAAACAGAAAGTTCAAATGAAAGATTTGATTGGTTAATTAAATATTTGAACACATAATTTATTATGCAAATTGCAATTTTTGGAAGGTATTTTAAAGAAGAGCGTCATCACGAACTTCAACAGTTTTTTGATTATTTAGAAACTAAAAAAATTGAATTTTCGGTTTACAGAAAGTTTTTAGAAGACGGGTTAAGAAATGGTTTAAAAGTTTCGCCTAAAACCAAAACTTTTAACAATTACACCGATATAAGCAAATCGAAATTTGATTTTGTGGTAAGTATTGGAGGCGATGGAACTATTTTAATGTGTTTGGAATTTGTGAGAGAAAACGAAACACCAATAGTTGGAATAAATACTGGTAGATTAGGGTTTTTAGCTGGTGTAGCAGCAAATGAATCTACCGCAATGATTGATGACTTACAAAAAGGGCGTTTTAGTATAGATTCGAGAACTGTTTTAAAACTTGATAGCAATAAACCAAACATGTTTGGTGGAGTAAAATATGCTTTAAACGATTTTGTAATTCATAAAAAAGACAGTTCGAGTATGATTACCATTCATACTTTTATAAATGGCGAGTTTTTAAATTCGTATTGGAGCGATGGTTTAATAGTTTCAACTCCCACCGGTTCTACAGGATATAACTTAAGTTGTGGTGGCCCTATTTTATATCCAACATCAGCAAGTTTGGTAATTACACCCATAGCCCCTCATAATTTAAATGTAAGGCCAATTATTATTTCTGATAACAATGTAATTTCATTTCAAGTAGAAGGTAGAAGTTCTTCGTTTTTAGCCACTTTAGATTCAAGGTCGGAAAGTATAGAAGCCAACACAGAATTGGCTGTAAGCAAAGCCAATTTCAAAATGAATTTGGTAAGATTAAATAATGAAAACTACCTACAAACTTTAAGACAAAAGTTAATGTGGGGGATTGATAACAGAAATTTTAGAAACAGTTAAATAATAAAAAAGATGTCAGTTCGAGCGGAGTCGAGAACTTTTTGAAAATGTCTCAACTCCACTACCATTGACATTTTACCTAAAATACTAATAATTAGCAAATTAAAAAACCTCATAGATACATAGATTACATAGTTTAAACGCTATGTTTTCTATTTTTCTATGTGGTTAAAGTTTTATAAACAAGGACATATAGGATTGTAAAGTCGTTTTATATTGATTTAAAAAAAAATTATCCCTCGACATAACTTATAAAAATAGACCTGCTGTAAGCATCTTCTTGGCTACAAAAGATTGCTTTCCATTAGCTAACCATTAAGTAAATCTAAGGAGATTCCAGCGGAATGACGTATGATTGTATTGCTTAAGTTCGGTGTTTTCACCGACCTTTTTTACTGATTAATTCCTTGAATAATTAGGTGCTTCTTTAGTAATTCTTACATCATGTGCGTGGCTTTCTTTTACGCCTGCCGATGTAATTTTAACAAATTTTGCTTCTTGTAAATCGGCAATAGTTGCTGCACCACAATAACCCATACCAGCTCTTAAACCACCAACAAATTGATATACAACCTCTTTTAAAGTTCCTTTAAATGGAACAATTCCAACAATTCCTTCGGGAACTAATTTTGCAATTTCATCTTCCGCATCTTGAAAATATCTATCTCTACTTCCTTCTTTCATTGCTTCAATACTTCCCATTCCTCTATACGATTTAAACTTACGTCCTTCGTAAATAATAGTTTCTCCTGGACTTTCTTCCACACCAGCAAATATTGAACCCGACATAATAGAACTAGCACCAGCGGCTATTGCTTTAACCAAATCGCCACTATACCTTATTCCACCATCGGCTATAATTGGCACTCCACTACCTTTTATTGCTTTTGCACTTTCGTAAATAGCGGTTAATTGAGGAACTCCAATTCCAGCAATAATTCTAGTAGTACATATTGAACCTGGCCCTACTCCTACTTTTACTGCATCTACACCAGCGTCTACAAGCGCTTTAGCGCCACTTCCTGTTGCTACATTTCCTGCAATAATATCAATATTTGAATATAACTTTTTTATGCGGGCTACTTCGTTTAAAACACCTCTTGAATGTCCGTGTGCAGTGTCAATAATTACTACATCAACTCCTGCTTTTACCAGTGCATTTATTCTTTCTTCGGTATCGGCTGTTACACCAACTGCTGCACCTGAAAGCAACCTGCCATGTTTGTCTTTACAAGCAGATGGGTGTGCTTTAACTTTTAAAATATCTTTGTATGTTATTAATCCTTTTAAGAAATTATCCTTATCAATTACGGGAAGTTTTTCTATTTTATATTGTTGTAAAATTAACTCTGCTTGTTTTAAATCGGTACCTTCGGGTGCAGTAATTAACTTTTCTTTTGTCATTATATCACTTACGCATTTGTTCATATCGGTTTCAAAACGCAAGTCTCTATTGGTTAAAATGCCTACTAATTTCCCATTGTCGTTTATAATAGGAATGCCACCAATTTTATTTTCTGTCATTAATCTCAAAGCTTCTTTTAAGGTTGCTGAGCTATGAAGTGTAACTGGGTCGATTATTAATCCACTTTCGCTTCTTTTTACCTTTCTTACTTCAGCTGCTTGGCGATCAATGCTCATGTTTTTGTGCATTATACCAATTCCTCCTTCTTGAGCTATTGCAATGGCCAATTTACTTTCAGTAACTGTATCCATAGCAGCAGAAACTATTGGTATTTTTATTTCAATATTCCTAGAAAGCATTGTTGATGTGTTTACATCGCGGGGTAAAATTTCGGAATAAGCTGGTAAAACTAATACATCATCGTAGGTAAGACCTTCGGAGTAAAATTTATCGGATTGATTAAGCATGGCAAATAGATTACGGGTGTTTATTTGCCGTGCAAGTTTAGCATTATAATTTTATTTATTTACAAAAAAAATAAAAACTTTAAGCAGTTTTTATTTGAGCTGCCCTTATTAACTTTTCTATTAAAACTTCTGCGTTAAATGGTTTCATTATATAATCGTTCATGCCTGCTAAAAAAGCTGCTTCTTTTATTGTGTTTTCAAATGCTGCAGTTAATGCTATAATGGGTATGTTTTTAAAATAATCATCGTTCAAGTTTCTAATTGCTTTTGTACAAGCAATTCCATCCATTTCAGGCATTTGTATATCCATTAAAATTAAATCATACTGTTTTAATTTAGCTTTATTTAAACCAATAATGCCGTTTTCGGCAACATCAAATTGGCAACCCCATTTATTCAAAAACTGAGAAATAATAATAACATTAATTTCAGAATCTTCAACTAATAAAATTTTTAACCCTCGTATTAAGTTGGTTTTGTTTTCAATTGATTCATAATTATTAATATAATCACTGTCTGTAATATCCAACGAAAGTTCAAAGAAAAAGCTACATCCTTTACCTGTTTCTGATTCCACTTTAATTAAACCACCAAGACCTTGAATAATTTTTTGACAAATGGCCAACCCTAACCCTGCACCATCTTTTTTCCTGGTGTTTGAATCATCTACCAGCGAAAAAACTTCGAAAATTTCTTGTTTTTTATTTTCAGGAATTCCAATTCCGGTATCTGTAACTTTAAACAATATGGTAGATTTAAAATAGCTAGTATAGGTTTCTTCAATTAACAACTCAATTGTTCCCTCTTTTGTATTTGCCAATGAATTATTAATAAAATTCGATAAAACCTGTGCAATTCGCATTGGGTCTGATTTAAATTTTTTGGCTTCATCAATATTGCTCTTTATTTTAAAAGCAATTCCTTTGTTTTGAACTTTGCTTTTGAAAATATCGTCTAAACCTTTTATAACTTGTGAGAACGAAAATGAAATGTAGTTAAATTCACTTTCACCACTTTCTAATGCACTAAAATCAAGAATATTGTTTACTAATTCAAGAAGTTTTAGGTTTGAAGATTGAAGAATAGCTAAAAGATTGGATTGTTCACTAGTTAAAGAATTGGTTTTTAAAAGTTCTGATATTCCATTAATGGCATTTAAAGGCGTTCTAATTTCATGGCTAATATTCCTAATAAAAACAGCTTTAGTTCTTAATGCTTCTTTTGCTATTTCTTGGTTCTTTAATATTTTTTCGTTTTGTATTAAAAGCTCGTTGTTTTTATTGGTTAATTGTGTTTGGTTGTTTTTTAAAATACGGTTGTTTTTTTGGCTATTTTTTAATGTATAAAATAAAAAAACAATAATTGATAACACCAAGATTATACTTAACAATACTACTCCATTTAAAAGATATTTGCTTTTTTCTTTTACGAAGTACACTTCGTTTTCTGCCTCTTTTTGTTTTACTTGAGCTTGTTTCTCTAATTCAGCTAACTTTTCAATGTTTTCTTCGTTGCTTATTTCTAAAATTAATGCCTCTTTAAGTTCGGTATATTGCAATGCCAATTTATAATTGTTTTGCGTTTTATAACATAAAATAAAAGCTTCATATGCATATATCTGACCGTTTTTATTATTGGTTCTCTTAGCCAAAATCATAGCCCTATTTAATAATGAAATGGCTTTGTCAAATTGTTTATTTTTAATGTGCAATTCGGCAATGTCGGTTAAAGAATTTCTTTGTCCATTTTCATCATTTATTTTCTCTCTTATTTCAAAGGCTTTGTTAAAATATAATTCTGCATTTTTTATTTCGTTTAGTTTTAAGTAACACAACCCAATATTATTAAAGGTTTCTGCAATATTTTTTTGGTTTTTACTTTTGAAATCATCAATTAAAACACTTTCTAACTTTAGTAATGCTTTTTTATATTCTTTTTTTTCTAAATAAACCAAAGCTAAATTATAATTAATCAATCCCAATTCACTATCAATTAATAATGCAATTTTTTCGGCTTGTAACAAGTGTTTTTCAGCTAGTTTATAATCGTTTTTTAATAAATAAACTACTCCAATATTATTCAGTGATTTTAAAATGTAAACAGAATCGTTTATTTGATTTGCGTTCTTAAGTGCTTGAAAATAATATGCTAATGCTTTTAAATAATTGTTTTTTCCCTCAAAAGCAATTCCTAAATAATTATTGCATCTTATAGTTAATGGTATATTTTTTACTTTAATAAAATAATTGAGCGCGTTTTGTAAGCAAATAATTGAAGTATCAAAATTCCTTTTCTCGCAATGCCCAACTCCTAAAAAATGTAATGATTCAAAATAGCCAAAATCGTTTTTTAAATCTGCATATTTACTTAAAGTAAAATACGCATTTTTAATTAATAAATCTGGAGTATCAACTAAAAAAGGGTTCAATAAGTTTAATAATTCAATTTGCTTATTTAAAACTTTTTCTTTTTTAATTAATTGAATTATAGAATCTTTTTTTGAAAAAGTTCCGCTTGCCTGAGCAAATGCTTGTAGCAGCAAAAGAGTTAAAATAAAAGTAAAAATATTTTTCATTTTAAATAACAATTCGATTATTTAAAGCAATATTATTTGATTTGGTTCAATTTTTATTAGTTTTTTTCTATATAAAATTCCAATTGCTTTTTTGAATGTTTTTTTACTCATGCTAAGCAATTTTTTTATTTCTTCCGGAGTACTATTGTCGTGTAAACTTATAACACCATTGGTTTTTTTTAGTAAATCCAAAATCATTTGAGAGTTTATGTCAACATTTTCAAAACCAATTTTTTGTAAACTTATATCTATTAAATTTCCTTCTTTTATTTGCTTCACAAATCCTTTTAATTTATCGCCAATTTGAACCGGTGTAAATATTTCGTTTTTGTAAATTAATCCTTTGTATTTATTGTTAATTATTACAAAGTATCCTAAATCAAAATCTTCATAAACCATTAAATCTACTTCATCATTTTGTTTCAAATCACAATCTGTATTGTCTAAATACCTATTTATTTTTGTTGTTCCAACCAATCTATCAGAAACGCTATCTAAAAACAAGTAAACTACATAGCTTTTATGTGCATACATTTTTTTTGCTTGTTCTTTAAATGGAACCAACAAATCTTTATCTAATCCCCAGTCCATGAATGCACCAAAACTTGCGGCATCAATTACTTTTAGTAAAGCAAAGTTGTTTAAGGTAATTTTAGGCGTTTGGGTTGTAGCTATTAGCCTGTCTTCCGAGTCGTTGTAAACAAAAACACTTATTTTATCTTCTAATTTTAAACCGTTTGGAACAAATTTATTGTGCAAAAGCACTTCTTCTCCTTCTTCATCTATTAAAAAAAAACCAACAGCACTTCCCCGGCTTACCCTTAAATTACTAAATACCCCTAATTGAATCATCTGATTTTTTTATTAAAATTTTTTCAAAACTATTTAAAATTATAAAGGCTACTTCATTTTATTTATTAAAATTGTAAAAACAATAAAAACCTTAAATTCATTTTGACAAAACTAAGCGTAAATATTAATAAGTTTGCTACAATTAGGAACGCAAGAGGTGGAAACAATCCAAATTTAGTAAAAATAGCTGTTGATTGTGAAAATTTTGGTGCTGATGGAATTACTGTTCATCCTAGGCCCGATGAGCGACACATCAGATATTCCGATGTGTTTGAATTGAAAAGTATTTTAACAAAGGAATTTAACATTGAAGGAAATCCGAAAGAAGATAAATTTGTACAACTAGTGCTCGACACAAAACCTACACAAGTAACTTTAGTACCCGATTCAAATGACCAAATTACCAGTAATCATGGGTGGGACACTGTTAAAAATTATCATTTTTTAAAAGATATTATTGCTGTTTTTAAAAAAGAAGGTATAAGAACTTCTATTTTTGTTGATCCATTCATTGATATGATAGAAGGTGCTAAACTAACCGGAACCGATAGAATAGAATTGTATACCGAAAACTTTGCGCACAATTACAAAACAGCAAAAGATGATTGTATAAAACCTTATATTACAGCAGCAATAAAAGCAAGCGAAATTGGATTAGGCATCAATGCTGGGCACGATTTAGACTTAGAAAACCTCGCGTTTTTTAAACAAAATATACCAAATTTAACCGAAGTTTCTATTGGGCATGCTTTGGTTTGCGATGCTTTGTATTTAGGACTGCACAACACCATTCAACAATATAAAAGTAAATTGATTTAACATGATTTTAAAAAACAGAAATTCGTTTTATTTATTGAGTTTTACCCCTGCCATTGTTGTTATTTCTTGTAATTTAATTGGTGGAATTTTTGCTTATGGAAACATTATTTACACTTTAGTTATTTTGGCTTTTTTTGAGTGGAAAACCAAAAATATTTATTCGAATGATAGCTCAGACACTAAAGTACCTATGTTTATTTTATTGGCTCACATTCCTGTTCAATTTTTTTCGATTTTTAGTTTATTGTATAGTATAAAAACTCATGTACTCACTGGAAGTTTTATTGTAGAAGCATCGGTAAGCACCGGATTAAACTCTGCAACTGCTGCAATTATTGTTTCTCACGAATTAATTCATAAAAAAGCATTTATTTACAGGGCTTTGGGCAAACTTTTACTTATAACAACTGGCAATGTTTACTTGTACATCGACCATTTAAAAATTCATCATAAATGGGTGGGAACCGAAAAAGACCACACCTCGGCCAAATTGGGTGAAAACTTGTATCAGTTCATTATGCGTTCTGTTTCTGGCCAGTTTAAAGGTTCTTTGTTGTTAGAAGCAGAAAGGCAAAAAAAAGAAAAAAAATTAGCATTTGGCTTAGGTAATTATGTAGTTAGGCAATTGGTAATTCAAGCTATAATTATTTCATTTTTGTTTTATTTTATTGGTTTATGGGCTGTTAAAGCTTGGTTTATTCAGTGTATAGTATCAATATTTACTACAGAATATACCAATTATATTCAACATTATGGTTTGGTTAGAAAAGGAAAAGAAAGAGTAAACGAAACACACAGTTGGCAAAGCGATAATTTTATAAGTAGGTTTTTATTACTCGACTTATCCCGACATTCTGACCACCATTATTTGGCTTCAAAACCGTTCCATTCGTTAAATTCATTAAAAAACAGTCCTGTATTACCAACCGGATATTTGGGAATGTACTATATTGCTTTAATTCCTAAATTGTGGTTTAAAATAATGAATAGTAAAATTGAAGAATTTAAAAAATTAAATAGCAACTAATAAATACCATTTATGAAAAAAGCATTATTAATAGTAATTGTACTTTTTACAATTAAAAATCAGGCTGAAGCACAACAAAGCTATACTGCCTATTTAAATGACAATGTTGCTTACAGAGAGCACTCTTTAGACATTACAAAAATGCAATTAGCGGTTGCTTTTGAACCAGAAAAAGGATTAGTAAAAGGAACAGTTACTCATAGTTTTACTGTCCTTCAAAAAAAGGTTGATTCTGTATTTTTCGATGCGCCTTCTATTGTTATTAAGTCTGCATTTTTAAATAAAAAACCTGTTCGGTTTACTATTACAAATGAAGGCGTTTGGGTAAAACCTTCATTGCCTTTTAATTGGGACGAAACCGGAATTATAACTTTTGAATACGAAGCCTCGCCTCGTAGAGGAATTTATTTTATTGGTTGGAATACAGAAAATCCTTCAGAATCAAACCCATTTGCAGTAAGAAAACAAATTTGGACGCAAGGACAAGGAATTGATAACCGCCAATGGATTCCTATGTACGATGACATGAATGATAAGTTTTTAACCGAAACAAGTATTACTTTTAATAGTGAATACCAGGTTTTATCTAATGGTTTATTAACTAAAAAAACAGAAAATAAAAGCAACAAAACAACTACTTGGAATTATGCCATGAGCAAACCACACGCAGGTTATTTGTTAATGATTGCCATAGGCAAATATGCTGTTAAAACCGATAAAAGTAAAAGTGGGGTGCCTTTGCAATATTGGTATTACCCCGAATATGCTGATAGAATGGAGCCCACTTTCAGACATACTCCTTTTATGATTGATTTTTTAGAACGCGAAACAGGAATAAAATATCCTTGGGAAACTTATAGCCAAGTGATGGTGCAAGATTTTATTTTTGGCGCAATGGAAAATACAACTGCTACCATTTTTGGCGATTTTTTTAATGTAGACAACCGTGCATTTTTAGACAGAAATTATATTGGCGTTAATTGCCACGAAATGACTCATCAGTGGTTTGGCGACTATATAACTGCTCGCGATGGAAGAGATGCATGGTTACAAGAAAGTTTTGCTACTTATTTTCCAAAACAACTAAGCAAAGAGTTAGATGGAATGGAAGAGTGGGATTGGCAACGCAGGGCGCACCAAAATGCCGCAGTGGATGCTGGAAAAAAAGACAATTATTCAGTCAGACATTCTATGGGAGGCACATCGAGGGTATACCCAAAAGGCGCTTCGGTAATAAGTATGTTAGAGTACGTTTTAGGAAAAGAACAATGGCAAAGAGCATTGAACCATTATTTAAAACAACACGCTTATGGCAATGTAGAAACCAACGATTTACAACAAGCCATACAAGATAAATTAGGTGTAAACTTAGATTGGTTTTTTGATGAGTGGATTGCTAGAGGAGGAGAACCACATTATAAAATTCATTACGAGGATTTAACTTATAACGATGGAACTCGCGCAACCGAAGTTGCCATAGAACAAATCCAAAAAACCAGCGAAACAGTTCAATATTTTAAAATGCCGGTAGAAATAGAAGTGCACTATACCGATGGATCTTTTGATAAGGTAAAAGAAATGCAAAGCCAACAATTTGAAGTGGTTAAAATTCCTAACATAGGCAAAAAGAAAATTGAATATGTGCTTTTCGATCCAAATTCGAACATTACCAAACAAGTTACCTTTAAAAAAGAATTTAACGAGCTGCAAGAACAAATAGAAAAAGCAAAAAACTATTTGGACAGATATGATGCCGCAGTAGCCTTAAAAACATTTCCCTTAGAAAACAAAAGAGAAGTATTATTAGAGGCTTTAAAGAGTGAAAAACACTATGGCATAATAAACGAAATAGTAGCGCAGTTAATAAACGATACAGACGAAAAAAGCGTTGCTGCCATGAAAGGATTATTAACTTACAGCCAAAAAGCCACCACTCGCGATGCGGTTTTTAAAGGTTTAACAACCATTGATAAAAGCTGGAAGAATTTATACCTAAAACACCTACAAGATAGCAGCTACGATGTAGTAAAAACTTGTATGGAAAGGTTGGTTCAAAGCAATTTTGACACAGAAACCATGCAATTGTTATTGGCAGAAACCAAAAACACGTTAGGAATGAACAATGCAATAGCAATAAAAAGAGCTGAAATTCAAATATTGTCAGCCCAACAACTTAACAATGAATTATTTAATAAAACAAATGCTTTAATTGAATTAAACAAATTTACATCTGCTAGTTTTGAGTTTAGAACACGTATTTTGGCATTTAATAGCTTTAAAAACTTAAACTATTTAGATAACGAAACAGCAAAAAACATTTTCAATGCACTGTTAAGCACTAATAACCGGTTGGTAAGCCCAGCTGCTGAGCTTGCAAACCATTTTTCAACACAATTTTTATATAAAACACTTTTAAAAGAACTGTTTGCCAAAAGTGCTTTCAACACAAAAGAAAAAGCCATTATTAAAAGCTATTTAGCATGGATTGAATGACAGTAACACTCATTGAAACCCTTGAAATAACAGTTATTGTAACTACTTTATTGTACAATTATTTTCTCATTAAGCAAAACAAAATTTGTTGGCTTTTTGGCCTTCTATCGTCCATTGTAGGTGTTTATATTTTTACTCAAAAGCAACTAGTTGGCCAAGTAATTTTACATGTTTTTTATACCTTAATGGCCGTTTATGGTTGGTTTATTTGGAGTAGGTTTACAAATACAAAAGCTATAATAAAGTGGAGTTACAAAAAACATATTTACACATTTTTATATGGTGTTTTAATAGTTTTTTTCTCCTATTTTTTTATCGCCTTACAAATAAACAGCGAAATAAGAATATTGGATGTATTTATAACAGTTTTTTGTTTTATAGCTACTTTCAAAGAGGCCCACAAAGTGCTTTCCGCTTGGCTTTATTGGATAGTTCTAAACTTAGCTTGCATGGTTTTATACTTACAAAGCGATTTAAAAATTTTTGCTTTGTTAATGTTCATTTACGCCATAATTTCTGTAAATGGATATTTAACGTGGAAAAAAGAATATAGGTAAGTTTTATTATATGTTTCTTATTGGTAAACAGTAACAAATACGTTTTTAGAATTATTAGTTTGAATGTAGTTTATTTTCTAAAAAACAACTCTTGTTTAGTTATTTCTCTTGTTTTTCCTAATGGCAAATCTTTTAATAATACATTTCCTATCCTTAATCTTTTTAGGCTTGTAACCATATAATTGAGCTGATAACACATTCTTCTAATTTGCCTATTTAAACCTTGAATTAAAACTATTTTAAATGTAAAATCATCTATCTTTTCTACAAAACAAGGGAAAGTAGTTTTTCCTAAAATTTGCACTCCCCTACCCATATCCTTTATAAATTCACTTGTAATTAGCTTATTTACAGTTACTAAGTATTCTTTTTCTATTTCGTTTTCTGGATTTATTGTTTTGTTAAAAAAATATCCATCATTGGTTAATAGTATCAATCCTTCTGAATCTTTATCGAGTCTGCCAACTGGAAATAGCTTTAGGTTAAATTGTATAAATTCTGTCAAATTATTAGGAATTTTAGTGCTTAAAGTGCTCTCTATTCCTCTTGGTTTGTTGAGCGCGACATAAATAAGTTCTTTACCTTCTTGAACAATTCTATGAGCCAATTCTACCTTATCCGTTTCTTTAATTACTATATTAGTTCTCACTTTTACTGTATTTACAAATACTTTTTCTTCAATTATTAGTATTTTAGCCTCATTGTTTGAAACTTGAAGTTTTTTTACTAATAAATATTGCAGTTTTTTGGTAAAAGACATGGAACAATTTGAACTTAAAACATATAAAATTTAAAACTATAAAATATGCAACATTTGCTATACTTTTGTTTTATAAATAGTTAGTAAATGTTTATTGCGACAAAAGTATATTTTATCTATTATTTTTTTAATAATTTAAAAATATTCATCGCCTTTTGCTCTATTATTTATTTAAAAACTTTTTATTATATCATACAAATTTTTAAAATGTGCGTTTAAGTGTTAAGTACTTGCATTTTTTTTCGTTTATGTAAATGTATTTTCGCAAAAGCCAAATTATTAATACTTTGATAAATTATAACCAATACCAATTACCTAACGGGCTTACTGTTATTCATCATTTTGATGATAGCACCCAATTGTGTGTGTTAAATATGCTGTACAATGTAGGTTCAAAACACGAAAATCCTACAAAAACAGGATTTGCACATTTATTCGAACACTTAATGTTTGGAGGATCAATAAATATTGAAGATTTTGATACGGAATTACAAGATGCAGGAGGAGAAAGTAATGCTTTTACAAGTAATGATATAACAAATTATTACTTAACACTTCCTGCAAACAATATAGAAACAGGCTTTTGGCTGGAAAGCGACAGAATGCTAAGTCTTGATTTTAACCAAGAAAGTTTAGATATTCAAAGAAACGTTGTTATAGAAGAGTTTAAAGAACGTTACTTAAATCAACCTTACGGTGACGTTTGGTTAAAAATATTACCGTTAGCATATAAAGTTCATCCATATAGCTGGCCAACTATAGGAAAAGAGATTAGCCATATAGAAAACGCATCGCTTGATGATGTAAAAGATTTTTTTAAAAATTTTTATTGCCCCAATAATGCAGTGTTAGTTATAGCAGGAAATATTAGTTTTGAGTCTACTAAAACATTGGTTACTAAGTGGTTTGAGTCTATTCCAAGTCAAAATTTTGTTCGAATCAATTATTTACAAGAACCAATACAAACAGAAGCTAAATTCGAAACAATTCATGCAGATGTTCCAGCTAACATGATAGTTAAGGCATATCACATGCCAGCAAGAACAGATTTAAAGTATTATGCAGCTGATATGTTAACTGATTTATTTGGTTCTGGAAAGTCATCTCGGTTTTATACTGAATTGGTTAAAAGCAAAAACCTATTTAGTGAATTAGATGCATACATTACAGGGGATGTAGATGCGGGTTTACTTATAATTGAAGGTAAAATTAGTGAAGGGGTAAGAGTTGAAGATGCAGAAAATTCAATTCTTGAAATAATATCTAAATTTAAAAAAGATGGGATTTCAGACGATGAATTAAATAAAATTAAAAATAAATCCGAAACTAATATACTTTTTAACGATATAAGTGCTTTAAATAAAGCGATGAAATTAGCTTATGCTTGGGTATTAGGCGATGTGGATTTGGTTAATAAAGAGGCAGAATTGTATTTAAAAGTATCAAAACAAGATATAATAGATGCTGCTAATGAAATAATGATTCCATCTAATTGTTCTACACTTTATTACTTATCAAAAAATGTTAAATAGAAAAGAGCCTCCTTTTGCTAACGAAATAAAGGATATAAAAATAAAAGAAGCAGTTGAAACATTATTTCAAAATGGAATAAGTGTATATTCAATAAATGCAGGAAATGAGGAAGTTTTAAAAATTGATTTGGTTTTTAACGCAGGCTCGAACATGCAGCAAATAAAAGGACAAGCTAACTTTTCTGCAAAAATGTTGAGTGAAGGAACAAGTAAATATACTGCTGCAGAAATAGCAGAAAAACTTGATTTTTATGGTGCATATTTTCAAACTAAAAGTGGTTCCGATGATGCAACAATTACTTTATATTGTTTAAATAAACATTTAAAAAACTGTATTCCTTATATTGTTGAAATTCTTACTGATTCACTTTTTCCAGAAGAAGACTTAGAAATATTAAAGAAAAACACTATTCAAAACTTGGTTGTTAATGAAGAAAGAAACTCTTTTTTAGCAAGAAGAAAATTTAACCAATCTGTATTTGGTAATAATTCAGTTTATGGTTCATTTTCTTTAAAAGAAGATATTATAAATATAGAGCGCACTTCATTAGTAACTTTCTATAAAAACCAGTATCAAAAAGGAATAAAATACATATTAGTATCTGGTTTTGTGACCGATGAGGTAATAAAAACAATAGCAAATAACTTTGATAATGCAATATTCTCACCTGCACATGAAGATAAAAGTAAATATGTAAGCAAAGATTTTGTAAAAGAATCAATTTATTTAGAAAAAGAAAATTCTGTACAAAGTGCAATAAGAATTGGTAAAAAACTATTTAATCGCAATAATCCCGATTTTAGGGAGATGCAATTACTCAATTTAATTTTGGGAGGATATTTTGGCTCAAGACTTATGAAAAATATTAGAGAAGAAAAGGGTCTAACATATGGTATCTATTCAGCAATTGAATCTTATCCTAACGATGCATGTTGGTATATAGACACAGAAATTAACAATGATTTGTGCGAATTGGGTGTTGAAGAAATCTATAAAGAGGTAAAGTTAATTAGAACCGTTAATATTGGAGAGGATGAGTTAAGAACTGCAAAAAACTATTTGTTAGGATCATTTCTTAGAAGTATTGATGGGCCTTTCAGCTTAGCTGATCGATTTAAAATTTTGAAAGATTACAATTTAGACTATTCTTATTTCTACGAATATATTGAAATTATAAAAAAGAGTACTGCTGATAATTTAATAATTTTAGCAAATAAATACTTAAACGAAGAAACATTTACCAAAATTATAGTTGGTGCTAAAAAATAGATGATAAGAAAGTCACTCATATTATTTTTATTTATTTTTGAGATTTGTAGTGCTAGCGCACAATCATGTTCAAAGCTTAGAAGGATATGCCGAGCTAACTTAAATAATGAAATTTTTTGGAGATCTAACATAAGTGTTCCATGTGGAACATTTAAAGAGTACAGAATATTTGGTAGAGATAAGCCATCAAGTTCATATACAATATTACAAAGAGTAACTAGCGAGAACACTACTTCTTTTTCTCATATAGACGCAAATTCACCAAGCAATAAAAATTGGGACTACTTTATAGAAACTGTATATGATTGCGGTGGTACAGAAACCTTTTGTTATTCTGATACACAAAATGTTTCTCAATTCTATTTACCAAAAAGTTCTATTGCGTATGTTACCGTTGATATTGATTCAGAACTTCCTGTAATTATTTGGGAAAAGAATAGTTATCCTAGCTTTTGGTATGTTGATCTTTTTAATGATAATTCAATTAAAACTTCAATATTAGATACTTTTTTTATTGATAAGATATCAGGTGGTAATCCAAAGACCAATCCATTAAAATATGTAATCGCTGCTGTTGATAGTTGTACGAACAGATGGGATTATATAACACAAGATTTCCATTATACAATAAACTTAAAAGGATCAATTGATACTTGTACGAATTCTGTAACTATTAACTGGAGTCAATACATAGGCTGGAAAGATCCTATTTCATATTACTACATTTACAAAATGGTAAATAAGTCAAACTATATTTTAATTGATAGTGTATTAAATAATGTAACTAGTTATACAAACAAAATTAAAAGTAGTGAATTAATTGATTATTGTGTGGCAGCAGTTAATTGTAAATTTACGAATTATAAAAGTTTTTCAAATTCTGTTAGTTTTGCTTCGGGTATAAGAAACAGTAATCACAATTTAAAAATAAATTATGTTACTTTAAAAAACAATATTGTTATCAATATTGATTATAACGCTAATTCAGATATAAATACACTTGCTTTAATGAAGTCTACAGACAATAATAACTTTACATTATTTAAAACAATTAGTAAAGCATCAAGTCTATTAAACATTGAAGATATGAATGAAGATGGCAATAGAAATGTATATTATTATTTGTCCTCTCAGAATGCTTGTTCTGTTTGGTCAGATACTACTTCTATCTCTGGGAATATTTTATTAACTGGTTCGCAGATTAGTAACGATATTCAATTAAATTGGAATAGGTATTCCACGTGGAACAATGGAGTAGAATATTACACAATACAAAGAGAGACAAGGGTTAACGAAATAATAATAAGCCCATTTTCATCAAAAACCAACATTGTTAATAATAATTATTCTGAAAACACATCTCTGTTAAATCCAAGTGAAAAATACTGTTATAAAATAATTGGCAAAGAAAAATTGTCTGGGTTTGAAAGTGAATCGAACGTGTTTTGTATGATAGGTGGATTGACATTCTTTTTTCCAACAGGTATAATTGCTACTAGTTATAATTCTACATTTAAACCTATTGGAACATTTATAGATTACACAAAATCAAAAATGTTTATATACAATAGATGGGGCGAAATGGTGAGAGAAGTAACAGATTTGAAAGTTGGATGGGATTTAACAGATAATAATAATAAACCTGTGGCAATTGAAACATATATTTATGATGCATTTATTGTTGGTTTAGATGATAAAAAAGAGAACAGAAAAGGAACAATTACTATTATCAGATAAATGATAAAATTCAATAATATAGATGTAAGTTATATAATAAAAAATAAATTGCTTACGAAAAAATGGATTGAGGAAGCCATTAAAGAAGAAGAAAAAATATTTGATTATATTTTTATCAATTTATGTTCGGACCAATATTTGTTAGATATGAATATAAAATCTTTAAATCACAACTATTATACAGATATAATTACTTTTCAACTAAACGACTTAACTGACCCAATTGAAGGTGACATTTATATAAGTATAGATAGAATTAAAGAGAACGCAAAATTATTGGGTTTAAATATAGATGCGGAATTAAAAAGAGTTTTAATACATGGAGTATTACATTTGTGTGGTTATAAAGATAAAGATAAGAAAGATAAACTATTAATGACAAAAAAAGAAAACTATTATTTAAATAAAAATATAGTTTCACGTGGAACAAAATGTTAGATAAATATGATATTATAGTAGTGGGGGCTGGACACGCTGGTTGCGAAGCTGCAGCTGCAGCCGCTAATATGGGAAGTAAAGTGCTTCTCATAACAATGGATATGAATAAAATTGCTCAAATGAGCTGTAATCCAGCGATGGGAGGTGTGGCTAAAGGACAGATAGTAAGAGAAATAGATGCTCTTGGGGGGTATTCTGGAATAGTAAGTGACAAATCAACCATTCAATTCAGGCTATTAAATAGATCAAAGGGTCCAGCTATGTATAGCCCAAGAACACAGAACGATAGAATGTTATTTGCTCAATATTGGAGAGAAGCATTAGAGCAAACAGTAAATGTTGATTTTTGGCAAGACATAGTTACCTCTTTAATTATAGAAAAAGATGAGATAAAAGGAGTAGTTACTGGGTTAGGAATGAAAATATATGCGAAAGCAATAATACTTACTAATGGTACATTCTTAAATGGACTGATACATATTGGTCAAAAACAATTCGGAGGTGGCCGAATTGGAGAAAAAGGATCATCGGGTATAACAGAACAATTAGTTGAACTTGGATTTGAGAGCGGTAGAATGAAAACAGGAACTCCACCAAGAGTTGATGGAAGAACATTAAATTATGAACTAATGGAACAACAAGATGGTGATGATAATCCTGGGAAGTTTTCTTATTCAAATACAGTTCCGGTTACCAATCAAAAACCATGTTGGATAACTTATACCAATGAAAAAGTTCATGAAATACTAAGAACAGGTTTTGACGATTCCCCAATGTATGCGGGACGTATTAAAGGATTAGGTCCAAGATATTGTCCATCTATTGAAGATAAAATTAACCGTTTTGCAGAAAGAGATAGACATCAAATATTTGTAGAACCAGAAGGATGGAACACAGTTGAAATTTATGTTAATGGTTTTTCTACGTCTTTACCTGATCATGTGCAATTAAAGGCTTTGAGATTAATTCCGGGTTTTGAAAAAGCAAAAATGTTTAGACCAGGGTATGCAATAGAGTATGACTATTTTCCACCTACACAATTGAAACTTACTTTAGAAACACACTTAAAAGATAACTTATATTTTGCAGGGCAAATAAATGGAACAACAGGATATGAAGAAGCAGCTTGCCAAGGATTAATGGCTGGAATAAATGCACATAATAAAATAAATAATAAAGAAGATTTTATCTTAAAAAGATCAGACGCATATATTGGCGTTCTTATAGATGATTTAGTAAACAAAGGAACTGATGAACCTTATAGGATGTTTACTTCAAGAGCTGAGTACAGGATATTATTACGACAAGACAATGCCGATATTAGGTTGACAGAAATTGGAAATAGATTAGGATTGGCAGATAATAAAAGATTAGATAACGTAAATACTAAAATAAAAAATACTAATGAAATTGTTAATTACTTTAAAAGGACTTCAATTATTCCTAGTGAAATTAACCCATTACTTGCTATGCATAATACAAGTGATATAAATCAGAATTATAAATTAATTCAAATTGTGACCAGGCCGCAGATAGATATTAATATATTGAAAAATAATATAACCTTTGTTGGAACATTTTTGAATAATTATAGTGACGATGAAATATTACAAGCCGAAATATTAATGAAATATGAAGGGTACTTGGAAAAGGAACAATTGATGGTTGAGAAAATGAATAGACTGGAAAGTGTTATAATAAATGAGAAATTTGATTACGTTTCTATTCATAACCTTAGCACAGAAGCAAAGCAAAAATTAAGTAAACAAAAACCAAAAACTTTAGGACAAGCTGCTAGAATAAGTGGAATTTCACCTTCTGATATTTCAGTTTTAATGATACATTTGGGCCGATAAATTAATATGGAAAAAATAACAACTTGTTTAGTATGTGGTGGTAATAATTTAAAACCCGTTTTTACTTGCAACGATTTTGTAGCAAGTAATGAAACCTTTAATCTTGATAGATGCGATAACTGTTCTTTTTTATTTACTAATCCAAGGCCTTATGCTGAAGAAATATATAAATATTATCAAAGTGATAAGTACATATCCCATTCCGATAAAAAAGAAGGATTAGGTATAATGTACAAAATATATGATATTGTTAGAAATTTTAGTATTAAATCTAAACTAAAACTTATAAAAAAATATAATAATTCAGGAAATCTAATGGATATGGGTTGTGGGTTAGGTTACTTCTTGGATGCAGCAATAAAAGATAAAACATTTAAATGTATAGGAGTTGATATTAGTGAAGATGCAATAAAATATGTAAAAAAATCGTTTAACTACGATGTAATAAACGAAAATACATTAGATACCCATAATATTAAATATGATGTAATAACACAATGGCACGTATTAGAACATGTACATTATTTGAATGAACGAATGGTTCAATTAAACAACTTACTTACAGAAAATGGAACACTTTTTATTGCTGTTCCTAATTCAAACAGTTGGGATGCATTACATTATAAAAAATTTTGGGATGGTTTTGACGTTCCAAGACACTTATATCATTTTAATATTAATAGTTTCACTGAATTAATGAATAAACATAATTTTGATGTAAAAGCAATTATACCTTTGGTATTTGATGCTCCGTATATTTCTATGAGAAGTGAAATTCATAAAGGAAGTAATATTAACATGTTAAAAGGTGCATTTTATGGAATAATTTCTAATGTGAGAGCTTTATTTAATAATGAGTACTCATCATTATTATTTGTAGTAAAAAAGAAAAGTAACTGATGAAATTTCTAAAAATTATTACAATAATTATTATAACAATAATTATTGCAGGTTGCGCTCAAATAGTTACGCCTTCAGGTGGTTCTAAAGATGAAGTAGAACCGAAAGTTGTTAATTATATTCCTAACAATAAATCAATAAATTTTAAAAAAGAAAATCAAACTATAAAAATAAAATTTGATGAATTTATTAAATTAGAAGATGCAGCCAAACAAATAATTATAAGTCCCCCATTAATAAGTGTTCCAGAATATATTGTTAATGGAAAAGAACTAAGAATTATATTAAATGAAACTTTACAGTCGAATACAACTTATACAATAAATTTTGGTAATGCTATTATTGATAATCATGAGGGTTTATCAGCTAAAAATATTCAATACCTTTTTTCAACAGGTTCTTTCCTTGATAGTAATTTTATAAGTGGTAAAATTTATAACGCATTTACAGGATTACCTTCAACCGATATTAATATTTGTTTATATAAAAAATCTGTATTTACTGATTCTACATTGACAAAAATTAATCCAACATACTTCACTAAATCAACTACAAATGGAACTTTTAAAATAGAAAACCTTCCGTTAGATGAGTATATTATCTATGCATTTAAAAAAGAAGGTAACAACTTAAAATATGAAAAAAATGATTCTTTGGCAATACTTCAAAATAGCATAAATTCAAGTATTACAGAAAAAAATATAGAGCTAAATTTATTTAAAAATAACGAATATAAAATAAATAGAATTTTTGATACTTTAAGTAATCAAATGGGTATTTATAATTTTGTTGTATATAAACCAACAAATGACTTTATTAATTATATATCAGATAGTTATAAATATAAATTGATAAAGGGTATTGATTATAAAGACACAATAAAAATATTTGTAAATAATAACAATATAGAAAATAAATTCAGAATAAAAACCAATGATACCTCATATATTTTGAGTTTAAGAACGAAAAATAAAACTCTTAAAAACGAATTAATAATGAATGCGATAACTGACATTACACCCGATGATACGCTAATTATAGAATTTAATAATCCAATAGAAAAAATAAACTTAGATAGTATAATATTTAAAGAAGATACAATAATTACAAAACCGTTATATTTTGAAATATCAAACGATAGATTGACATTTAAATTATTTAATAAATGGAATGAGAATACTAACTATACACTATTATTTAAAGATTCTAGCATAAGTGATATTTTTAATAATTATAATAAGCTAAGTAATATATCAATAGCAATGAAACAATTAAAAGATTATGGTAACTTGATACTAAATTTAGACCTCGTTAAAACAGATAAAAACTATATAGTGCAACTGTTAAATAAAAACAACGATGAAGTTATAAAAGAATATTTTATTAATGAAAGTAAACAAATTAAAATTGATTATTTAAAACCAGTTGAAGCTAAAATAAAGATAATAGAAGATAGAAATAAAAACGGTGTTTGGGATACAGGAGACTTAGAAACGATGAGGTTACCTGAAAAAGTATTTAATTACAATCAAATATTTAATATAAGAGCATATTGGGAACTAGAACAAAACATCAACATTAACAGTATAATTAACCAACAATAACCAATAGTTTAGTAACATTTTTTTAAATAAAAGTGAATATATATTTTAGAAACATTAACGTAACACTAAAATAATATTTTATTAAAAATTAAATAACAGTATACCAACATTATGATTGCGACATTTTATAAACAAATAAATGTGAATGTCGCAATTAACACTGTGTTTATAAGTATGTAATACATTAAAAAAGAACAAATAGATAAAAAGATAAATGTTGATATTATAAAAAAATAACAAAACCAAGTATAAAATAAAAAGTTATTCTACAAATTAACAGCTATTATTATTATTACAATTATATCTTAAAGATAACTAATAATACATTGTAAATGTTAAGAACCTAAATTGTTTTTAATTGAATGTAATAATTATGTTTGTAGAGTGAAAACAAACAATCTGAATTTAATAAACCAATGAAAGAAAAATTAGAAGAAATAAGTGAAAATATAAATAATTTTAAAATAAATTCAAAGGAAGAATTAGAAAATTTTAGATTAAAATATTTGTCTAGAAAAGGGATTTTAAATGATTTATTTGAAGAATTTAAACAAGTACCAAATGAATTAAAAAAAGATTTAGGCAAGTTAATGAATGTTGTAAAAACTAATGTTCAAATAAAATTTGACGAAGCAACAGAAAAATTTAAAAAAGAGAAAAAAACTAATTTTGAAGATAATATAGATTTTACATTACCTGCTGATTTATTAGAGAATGGAACCCGACATCCATTAAATATTATTGAAAACAAAATAGTATCAATATTTAATAAATTAGGTTTTACTATAGCAGAAGGACCAGAAATAGAAAATGATTGGCATAATTTTTCTGCTTTGAATTTTCCATTAAATCATCCAGCAAGAGATATGCAGGACACATTTTTTATAGATGAAGACATTGCTTTAAGAACACATACAAGTAGTGTTCAGGTAAGGTTAATGCAAAAAAAAAATCCGCCCATGCGGGCAATTATGCCAGGTAGAGTTTATAGAAATGAAGCAATATCGGCCAGAGCAAATTGTTTTTTTCATCAAATAGAAGGAATTTATATAGACCAAAAAGTAAGTTTTGCAGATTTGAAGCAAACCTTATATGCTTTTGTAAAAGATATGTTTGGCAATGATGTGGAAGTAAGGTTTAGACCCAGTTATTTTCCATTTACCGAACCCAGTGCTGAAATGGACATAAGTTGTCAAATATGCAAAGGAAGTGGATGTAATGTTTGTAAACATAGTGGTTGGGTAGAAATATTAGGATGTGGACTAATAGATCCTAATGTTTTAAAAAATTGTGATATTGATACAGAAAAATACTCGGGTTTTGCTTTTGGAATGGGAATAGAACGAATTACCATGCTAAAATATGATGTAAAGGATTTAAGAACTTTTTTTATAAATGACAGTAGATTTTTGAAACAATTTAGTTCTATATAAAATAAAAAAAAGTTTTTAATAAAAATTTTGTTAATTTACATTTACATTTAATGATAAAACAAATATGAAACAAACGTTTTACGATGCCGAGGTAATTAACATAATTGATGAAACCAATACAACAAAAAGGTTTTTCTTTAAGGTTCATCATATGCCACAATTTAATTTTAAAGCAGGCCAGTTTGTAATGATAGATTTACCTATTGAATCAAAAATATCTTACAGGAGTTACAGCATTGCTTCAGCCCCAAGTAACAATAATGAATTTGAGTTATTAATAGTTTTAAACCCGCCAGGAAAAGGAACACCTTACATGTGGGATAATATAAAAATTGGAACAATAGCAAAAATAGCAGGTCCTATTGGGAAGTTTACTTTACCTGAGGAAATAGATAGAGAAATTTGTTTTTTGTGTACAGGAACAGGAATTGCTCCGTTAAGAAGTATGTTGCATGATTTAGTAAATAATAATAAATTGCATTATCCGGTAAAAATTATTTTTGGAAGCAGATTAAAGGAAGACCTTTTATATAAAGAAGAAATGTCGCAGTTACAAAAAGAGTATAATAAGTTTGAATTTATACCTGTATTATCGAGAGAAACAAACGAAAGTTGGGAAGGAAAAAAAGGATATGTGCACGAGGTTTATGAGGAAATATATACAGATGTAAGACCTTGTTATTTTTACTTATGCGGCTGGAGCGCGATGATAAAAGAAGCAAGAGATAGACTATTAGCGCTAGGATACACCAAAAGCGACATTAAATATGAACTATACGATTAATATATAAAAAAATGATTACAAAAAGACTTTCATCAATATTAAGGTATTTAAGTTGGACAGAGCCATTTTATAAATGGAAAATTAGTAAGGATAATTGCCCATTATGCGGACCAAGTTATTTTATTGCTTTAAGAAAAAATCCATTTATGACAAGGTGCATAAAATGTAAAGCAAATATTACCAACTTATCATTAATACCGATAATAAATGAATATGTAAAAGGAAACTTTGATATGTTAGTTTATGAATTATCTTCATATGGATCCACACTGGATTATATGAAAAATAAATTTAATGACGTTACAATAAGTGAATATTTTCCAAAAATAAAATTAGGAGAAATACACAATGGAGTTTTAAATCAAGATGTTCAACAATTAACATTTAACGATAAAAGTTTCGATATTGTTACATCTAATCAAGTTTTTGAGCATGTAGAAAACGACATAAAAGGATTTTCAGAAGTGTGTAGGGTTTTAAAACAAGGTGGGGCATTTATATTTGGTGTTCCATTATACGACACTGAAACAACTATTGTTAAAGCAACAGTAATAAACGGAAATTTGATTTTTAATGGAGAACCAGAATTCCACGATAGTAGACTAGATGGAGCAAACTCAGCACCAGTATTTTATAGACATTCTTTTAATGATATTTGCGAAAGAGTAAAATCAGTAGGATTTTCAAAAGCAGAATTAAAAGAAGTAACTATTTCCAAAAATCAGGGTGAACCGCAATTAGTTATTTTAGCAATTAAATAAATAGTATCTAATAGTCGTAATCATCAGAATCCTCCTTTTCAAAATCAGATACAGAAGCCCTTTCTCTGTTACCAATTCTTATTTTTCTCATTAGTAAAGTAATTTCTTTTTGCATTTGTGTTTCACTATCAAAAGCATAAAGCGTTTTACTAAAAAGGGGTTTGTAATTTAAAGTTAATAAATCTACAGGATGAACAGCCGAGTAGCTAAGTTTCCATATTTTTTTATCTTTTGGTCTAGATTTAAAGATATAAACATTTCCTATTTTATTTTCAAAAAACACTGTTTTTATATAAAGTAAAGCAAGCGTATCTTTCGAAAAAGCTTCTTTATTACCATATAATTGCGAAATAACCAAATCTTTTTGGTTCAAATAATTTGGTTTAAATAAACTTGTTTTATCATTGTCTTTTAACACACGGAATAATGGTAAACGACCAGCAACTGAAGAAGAGTACTTTTCTATTATAGTATCGTTTACTTTAACATTATTTACCAATAGCTGTCCATAAATAATAGCTTTAAATTGATCGCTAGATGAAGAAGAAATAAGTTTATTAAAAAACTTTTTTACACCATTATCTTTATAAAAAGGAGCCAAAACAGAAGTGTAATTATACATTCGAAGTTGGCGGTAATTTAAAAAAGCAGTTACCTTATTATTATTTTGATTAGAATATCTGTATGGTTCTTTGTCTCTGTCTTCATCAGAAACAAACTTTTTAAGTTCATAGTTTGCATCTAATAATAAATCATTTAAAACGCTTTTATAAGCAGAATTTTTAAAAACTTTTGCATCGTTTATTTTTGACATTAATGAGTAAATAAGGTTTTTATATTCTTGATATTTGGTATATTTAATTATGGCAGGAAATAAAAGTTGACCCATTTGTAAGCTATCATTAAAACCAGAAAACATATTTGATAATGCGCTTTCGTTGGTAGTTATTGGCACATCGCACTCTAATAATTTTAAAAACGCTTTGGTTGCATCTACGGTTTTTAACCTACCCAAAGTTTTTAATATACCTATTTCAACCTCAACAGAATCCGCATATTGTTGGTACAAATTAATTAAAAATGGAATGGTTTCTTTCGATTTTACTTCTTCAAAACTTGAAATCAAGTTGTTTTTATTATCCGAAGTCATGGTTTTAAAATCAGGATGATTTATTGTTTTTATTAAATATGGCACATCTTCTGCAACCATATTTGCTTTTACATATTCAATGGCGCCTTTTGCAATTTTAGCTTGAATTGAATCTTTAGAAAAAATTTTTTCGAAAAAGTACTCTGGTAATTTATCAGAAACCACATCCACACCAATACAAGTATCTTTTGGTTCAAACGAATCGAAAAAAGTTTTTGTAAACAAACTCAATTCTTGGTTGGTATCAATTACTGTTTTAAGTGTATGCACTACACCGCATTTATGAATGGAGCGAACCATAATTCCTTTAGAACTTCCGGTATCAGTTAACAACAAATTTTGAATTAAATAATTACCCTTTTTAGTAATATTTTCTCTCGAAACCCGAAGTTTGCCATTATCTGATAATCCTTCAACCCATAGTTTCCAAAACTCAGACATGTTTTTTTCATGGTAGAACATACTAAATTTTCTAAACTCTACAAACACTTTTTCTCTATTATCGGGAGATAAATAAACTTTACTTTCTCGTTTAGGTAAATACATTTTTTCTTCTTTCGATTCTTTTTTATTATCGTAATTATACCTATTGTAATTGTCATTTCCATTGCTAACCAAATCAGAGTAAAGGTTTTTGTATTCCTGTGCTTTAGCCGAAAACAATAAAGTAGTATCGGTTATTAATGAAAAAGGAGAAGTAACTTCTTTTTTATTGGTATTAAAAGAATTAAAGAAAGTGGTTGATGAAATACTGTCGGAAGTAGAACACAATAAAAAATAGTCGGCACCAGTAGTAATAATTTTACCAAATGCTTTTTGTGAAGCTTTTTCCTTACTTTCCATAGAAAAAACAATAGAAGCTGCTCCTTTGGTAAACGTAAATTGAGAGGTTATTAATTTTTTATTTGCTTGTAAACAAAACCTTTCTGCAAGCATATTTAGCTCAAAAGTATCTTCTTCTAAATATTCAAAATCGTAAAGCGAAGCAGCAACAACAAGAGAATAATTGTTACTGTTTTTACCAATGCCATTAATTATTTCGTTTTGATACCTGTTGTAACCGGTTGCAGGAACAGGAGTAATAATGTTTTGAGCAGGAACGGTTAAACTATACCCAAATTTAGATTGATAATTTATAGAAGTTTTATTAAACTCATAAAAAGTAATAGAATTAAAAAAGTCGTTTGCTTCGCTTCCTTTTGATACATACTCTTGCTTACCGCTCATTTTAAAACTATAAATTTCGGTTGGCGTAATAATAATCTGTTGTTTCTGAATGTCGCCTTTAGCAGTTTTATTTACAATTTCTATTTTTGGATAACCTAAAACTGTTTTCGATTCTGTTTTACTAATTAGTTTGCCAGGTATATTTTCAAATATTAAACTATCAATTCTCTTTAAAATATAATCTTGGTTTTGATCCAATAACTTTCCATAATGATTCAGTCGTTGAATACAGTAGTAAGATCCATTGCCCATGTCATTAAATAAATAATATTTAAACGATCCATAAACAGGGATATCACATAATTTTCCGGGAACAGAAACACTAAAAACCGAATCTGCGGAGTATTGTGTTTTCATTTGGGTTGGAAAGCGCGTTTCGTCAATTTGGTTCTTCGTTTTAATATCGTATTTATTAGAAAGTACAGGTTTAATTTTGTAACCCATTCTTCTTAAAAACTCAATAACACCACTATCGCCAGGTAAGTGTGAAGCACCAATACCAGTAAATAACGATTGTGTTTTCATGATAGAATCCATTCTATTTGCCATTATTAAATTTCTTTCATAAAGCATGTATCTTAAAAAACCATCACTGTCGGTAAGTTTATTCAAACTGTCTAATAAATCTAAATCGCCTTTGCGGTAACAATCTTCCATTAAATCGTAATAACTTTTATCGCCTCTTATTTCCTTTAACCACAATTGTTTTTGTTCTTTTTCTTCTTTCTTTTTCTCATCATTTTCTTCATTGCTTTCTCTTTCCGAAAGTTCTGCTTTTTTCGATAATATTTCAGTTTGTTTGTAGTTTTCTAAACCAATAACTCTTTTATTAAGCTTGGTTCCTGCCTGAAAAATAAAAGCATCTAAATAAGTATCTTCTTGGTAGTCGCTATTTTGCCTGCTGTTTCTATACATTAACCTGTCGCTTATAGTAGGTTTAAATTGTAATATAGATATTAAATCTCTTTCCTCTGGAGCAACAATATTAAAAGCAGCGCTGTAAAATGAATTATTGTTATTAAAATATGGAGTATTATTTTGCTTTATTTCAGCTTCTTGCATTAACATAATGTCATCAATCCAAGTGTTCATGTTTAGCTCTAAAGCAACTGTGTTTACGCTTTTTAATGCTAAGAAAAAAGAATCAGGTAAATTAAAAACCAACTTGTCGCTTACGTGCATGGTGCCATAAAGAAAAGAGGGTTTTTTAAGACCGTTGCCCGAAATTTCCCAAAGTAAACTTTGGTATTTTTTTGGCATGTTGTTTTGAGCTTTAACACCAGAAAAGAAAATTGAAACAAAAAAGAGAAGAAGAAAATAATTTTTTAAACCCATAAAATAATTTAGTAACGTATAAAATAATGAAATATTAATTTGTGCAATATGTTGTTTTTTAAAAGTAAATAAAACTTCTAAATAATAAAAAGACCCAAAAGCTATACAATTGAGAACATTTAGGTACAAAAAGCCTACCAAATAAAGATGCCTACAATAAAAATTAAAATATATTTGAACCAAATAATAAACCACATGACAACAAAAA
Source organism: Bacteroidota bacterium (assembly GCA_037141455.1). GTDB lineage: Bacteria > Bacteroidota > Bacteroidia > UKL13-3 > UKL13-3 > JAAFJM01. The sequence goes on along the minus strand of JBAXCN010000005.1, from coordinate 27,204 downwards.
TTAGTGTATCAAATAAATACAACGAAAAACAAACCACATTATTTATTACCAATAAAAAATCAGATTGGCAAAACCACGGATTTTCGAAAGCCGAAGTTGCATATATTGAAAAAAAGATAAAAGCCGAAGATACTTTTATTACCATCAATCAATTTGAACGATTGGTTTTTATTCAATTAGTAGAAGAATTTGAAAAGAAAAACGCAAATGAAACTTTAGAATCATACAGGGGTTTAGGCAATAAAATATGCACAGCTGTAAATGCCCATAAATATGATGCGATACAAATAGCAGAAGCTGAAGACTTAGAGGAACAAGCGCTGGCAGTTGCAGAAGGAGCAGCATTAAGCAATTATCAATTTATAAAATATTTAAGCAAAGGCAAAGCCAACACGTTAAAAAACATAAGCATAGTTGGTAGAAAAGTAAATAAAACGGCAGTAGAACAACTAAATATAGTAGTAGAAGCTGTTTGCGAAGCAAGAAACCTGGTAAATGAACCACAGAACGTAATAGATGCAGAAACATTGAGCGATGAGTTTAAAAAACTTGGTAAAAAAGCAGAAATAAAAGTAGAGGTATTAAACAAAAAGCAAATAGAAAGCCTAAAAATGGGTGGCTTATTGGCTGTAAATATGGGCAGTCAAATACCACCCACTTTTACCATTATGGAATATAAACCAACAAAAGCCAAAAACAAAAAACCTTTAGTTTTAGTGGGCAAAGGTGTGGTATACGATACAGGTGGATTAAGCCTTAAACCAACTCCAAACAGCATGGATACCATGAAGTGCGACATGGCTGGTTCGGCAGCAGTGGCTTGTGCAATATATGCCATTGCAAAAGCAAAATTAAACTATCATGTTATTGCATTGATTCCAGCAACCGATAATCGCCCAGGCGAAAATGCTTACACTCCAGGCGATGTAATAACCATGTACGATGGACAAACTGTAGAAGTGTTAAATACTGATGCTGAAGGACGAATGATATTGGCAGATGCATTAACGTATGCAAAAAAATATAAGCCCGAGTTGGTGTTAGACTTTGCTACACTAACAGGAGCAGCTGCAGCTGCAATTGGACAATATGGAATTGTATGCATGGGAACAGCGGATGAAACCCAAAAAGCAGAATTAAAAGAAAGTGGTAAAGCAACACATGAACGCTTAGTAGAGTTTCCTTTTTGGGAAGATTATGAAAAATTAATTAAGTCGGACATTGCAGATATGAAAAATATTGGAGGTCCAGTTGGAGGCGCCATAACAGCTGGAAAGTTTTTAGAAAAATTTATTGATTACCCTTGGATGCACTTTGATATAGCTGGCCCAGCTTTTATAAATGCAAACGACAGTTACCGAGGCAAAATGGGAACAGGAGTAGGAGTGAGGCTGTTGTTTGAATATGTTAAAAAAAGAGCAAAATAAAGATAACGCAAATAATATAAAGCCGATACAATGTAAAAAGTATCGGTTTTTTTATTTCTTATAAAATTCTTTTATATTTAAACTTAATTTGAAATAAAAATTTAGAAGCCAATATTTTAATGGAGATAAAAGCTTAATATAATATGCCCCAAGCGCAACATTTACATTGTGATAGATAATTGAAACAAGATGATTTTCTATAATAAATTGACGTTAATAAAAAGATTGAAGCCGTAGGTGTTCGAAACATGGTTTTTGATGTTGAACCCCTTCGGGGTTCTGCTTTGTATATGCTATTTATCCGTGGGTTTCACCCACGGCTATCAATATTTTACCCCTTCGGGGTAAGCAAATTTTGAGGTTTCGAACACCAATGGATTGAAGCTCGTTTACACTCACCATTTCCGGGGGAGGCTTTTCTGAAAAATTAAAATTGGTCAACATCTTTTTTAACTGATTTGACTAACAATAACTTTTAACAATAACAAACATCGAAAATTTCAATTAATTATATATTTGACCTTATTTTTTTTATTTGAAAAAAAACACTATTGTTCAGAATAATTATATAGAAGGAAGTTTAATAAAAGAAATAAAATAACATAGAAATAACCAATGAAAGAACCACAAGAAAAGAACGAACTTTTGCAAATAATAAAATTTATATACATTAACTATAAAACATATTTAAAGGCAGTATTAATAACAATCATTTTATCAGTTTTAGTTACATTTTTATTGCCTAAAAAGTTCAAATCTACCGGAATAATATTTCCAACATTTTCTAATTCGCTAGAAGATACTTATAACAACCCCATGTTTGGATATGATGTAGAAGCCGATCGGATTTTGCAATTACTTCAATCTCAAGAAATACAAGATAGTATTAATGCAAAATTCGACTTAGTTTCCTATTATGAATTGGATACACTAGACGAAAGATGGAGAGACGAATTGAGAAAAGAGTTTTTTGCTAATATCAATTTTTCAAAAACGCCATTTATGTCAATTGAAATATCAGCAAGGACTAAAGACCCTCAGCTTTCGGCCAATATTGTTAATACCATTATAGGGTTAATTGACCCCATAAGAAATAGGATTTTAAAGCAAAATATTTTAGTTGCACATAATTCTATTAGTAAAGAATACCGCATGCAAAAAAACAATCTTGATTCATTGGTGAATTTAATTAAAACAATGCGCGATGAATATGGAAATCCGGCTATTAGTTTACTAGCCAATCAAGAATTTAATTTTGATAATAAAAAAACTGGCAACAATACTTTATTAGAAGAAAAAATTGACAAATACTTATTACAAAAAGTAATTTATAACGATATAAAAATTAAATATGAACGTGTAAAAACGCAATTAGAAAGGCCACTTCCAGGGGTTTATGTAATTAACCAAGGTGTAAAATCAAACAAAAAAATTTCTCCTTCATATTTAGTTAATGTTTCTGTTATCACTATTTTAACTATCATCATAGTTTCTTTGGTTTTGGTTTTAAAACTTAAATTAAAAGGTTTAGATGCTTATTTAAAAAACGATTGATGGAATGGATAAAGTGATAACTTATATACAGAAAAAACTTACATTCTCCATCATTTTACTTTTAGTTGTTGTTATAAACTTAGCTTTGCTAACGGGTAATTCAATGATTATTGGGGTAACTTTTTATGGAATTTTAGGAATTGCACTGTTATTGTCATTAATCATTAATAAAGAAATTTTTTTTGGCATTACCATTTTCTTTATACCCTTATCATTTATTTTAGAACAAAGTGCAGGACCTTCCATTTCTTTTCCTTCCGAATTATTGGCGGGAGTGTTGTTATTATTCTTAGCCTTCAATTTTATTGTAAATGGAAAGTTTGAAATTTCAATTTGGAAACACCCCATTACAATATTAATATTACTTGATTTTTTTTGGATGATTATTACAAGTATTGTAAGTTCATTGCCATTGGTTTCTTTTAAAAGAACACTGATAAAATTATTGTATATTAGTATTTATTATTTTTACTCCATTAGTGTTTTTAAAAAAATAGAAAACATATCTAAAGTTTATGTTTTATATATTTTAGGTTTAATTTATCCAATCATAAGTTCATTTGTTTTTCATAATAAATACAATTTTTCAATTGGTGCTGCATATAAAATGACACTTCCGTTTTATAATGACCACACTATTTATGGAGCTTGTTTAGCATTTTTACTTCCATTTATTTTACTTTTTATTGTTGAAAATAAAAAAATTGCTAAATCCTTTTGGATATTTATAATAACATTATTTATAGTTGCTACTTTTTTATCTTATTCTAGAGCAAGTTGGTTAAGTTTAGTATTAATCTTTTTGTTGTATTTAGCAATTCATTTTAAAATAAAAATGCAATTTGTAGTTATTGTTTTGGTAAGCATTTCTTTGGTTGGTTACTTTAGTTACAATTCAATCAAAACCAAATTTCAAAACAATAAATCAGTAAGTAATAAAGATGTGGGTCAGCATTTAGAATCGATGGGAAATATTAAATCTGACGCTTCTAACGCTGAAAGATTGAATAGGTGGTATTGTGCTTGGCAAATGTTTTTGGATAAACCAGTTTTTGGTTTTGGACCAGGAACATATCAGTTTAATTATGGACCATATCAAATTAAAGAATTAGTAACCAGAATAAGCACTTTTAATGGCGATAAAGGAAATGCACACTCCGATTATTTAGGCTATTTATGTGAAACAGGATTGATAGGTTTAATCATTTATTTAATCCTTATTTATTACACCATTAAATTAGGTTTTAAACACGTTTACTCCAAAAGCAATCAATATAAAAAATTGTCTATGGTTTTACTATTAAGCTTAACTACTTTTTTTATCCATGGTTTTTTAAATAGTTTTATAGACATTGATAAAACAATGATGCTTGTTTTGTGTGCTATGGCAGGCTTGGTAGCCATTGATTTAAAGAATAAAGAATTGATGAAAACACAATCTTTTAACGCTAAAAAATGCAAGAAATTAGGTGAGAATAGTACATTGTAATTAGGTGTTTTTCTAAAACCCGACAGCAATTATTGTGGTATATGAAAATATAATTGTGGCAACACAAGAAGAACAATTTTCAAGAAAAAAATTAAAAAGTAACCAATTACATAACCATGTTTATGACAAACTATTTGAACTTTTCAATATGTTTTTTACTATGGAACATGAAAGTATAGTATGGTGTAATAAAAATGTAGAACGCTAAATTTGTAAATAATAAAAAAAGCATGCATAGTGTCATATTGTTGCTTTAAGACCTTTGCTTCTAATTAGTTTTATAAGTTGTTAAATAGGTTAAATATATTATTATTTGTATAAAACAAACCTATAAAAAAACACAATTTGAGTATATTTAAATCAAAATTATTTTTACGTTTCTACAACATATTTGCTCATAGTTCAAGTATGTTTTTGCCCAATGTAACTAATATACTCACCTCTGCTATTATTATTAGGTTATTGGCGCCCGAATGGTGGGGACAAATTACTATACTGCAACTTTATATGTATTTAGGAACACAATTTTGCGCTTGGGGAAACAGAGATACTTTAGTTAAATCATTTAGTGAAAATCCATCAATAAGCAAATTTTTATGGATGGAATCATTTAGTAATCGTTTGTTTTTACTATTACCAGTATTGGTGGGAACGTATTTTATTGCTTCAGATTTTATCTCCAATCTTTATTTATCAAGCTGGATAATTATACGATATTTTATGCAATCATTTGAGGCTATTATTTTATTTTCAAGAAAATTTTTGGTGAGTATTTTAGCTGAAATTACTGGTTTAATAGTTACTATTTCCTTGATTGTTATATTTAAAAATATTGTAACATTTCATGATGTATTACTAATTATAACTATAGGCTATTTTATAAAAACTGCGATTCTTATTATTAAATTCAGGACATATTTTAATTTTAGTTTATCAATTAAACCCAACGTTAAAAGGTTAATGTCATTTCTTCCATTTATGATGATAGGTTTTTTGGGAGTTTTGCAACAAAAATCGGACATGATAAGTATTGCTTGGTTATCGTCAAAAATAGAAGTAGCACAATACCAAGTTTTCAGTAGTTTTTTACTTTTTATGCAGTCAATTCCCGGCTTAATTATTGGGCCATACATCAAAAATTTATACCGCCTACCGCCTTCATCCTACTCAAAACTTCAACGATTTTTTTCAGTAATTGGCTTAATAATTTCGCTAGTTGGTTCAATAATAATTTATTTAGCCATCAAAATTATTTATCATTTCGACTTTCCTTTTACCATGTATTTGCTTGGTTTTTCACATGGTTTTTTTACCTATTTCTATATGCTAAAAATTTATCTGATGTTCAAAAATCAAAAGCAGCAACAAGTAATGATAATAAGCGCAGCCACTATTTTACTTAACTTCATCCTTTGTTTTATTTTTATTCAAATTTGGAATTTGCAAGGAGCTATTCTGGCAAATGTGATGACTCAATTGTCAATATATTTAATTTATAAGTTTTATTTAAAAAACAAATTGGCAATAAAATTATAATTGAACATGAATAAGTTAAATTTTATAAGGATCTGCTTTTTTATAGTATTTTTTATAATAATTCGTTTTGTTTTAAAATTCGATGGACTTTATGGTCAAGATGCATACGAATATTTGAGATATACCAATGAAATGTATTCGTTTTTTGTAAATGGAACTTTTTTGGGGGATTATTTTTGGGGGTTAGGGTATCCATTTTTTGGTTGTTTGTTCAACTTTTTCATTCAAAATACATCCATGGCATTACAGTTGGTTTCCATTGTTGCAGCATTAGTAACCTGGATTTATATTGATAAAATTATTGAACTTATTTATGACAAAAAGCCTAATTATTTAGTCAGCTTTTTATTTTTTATTATGTCACCAATTGTTTTTGTTCAGAGCTTATTAGCAATGAGCGATATGTTAGCTTGTTGTTTCACAACAATGGCTGTTTATTATTTTTTCAATTACCTAATCAAATCTAAAAACGGCCATTTTGTTTTAGGTTTTGTTTTAAGCATGTTGGCTTTTAATACAAGATATGCCTCAATAATTGTATTATTTATACTGCTCGTAATTGTTTTTATAAAAATAATAAAAGATAAAAACATCAAATTAATTTTGATAGCATTTGCAATAGGAATAACCATTTCATTGCCTCATATTTTAATTAGAGCAAATGCTAGTTTGAATTTTTTAGCACACCCATTGTTTACAGAATGGAACATAAAAAATTTATTCCATAGCAATTTTACCACAGTTGATGGACAGTTCAACAATAAGTTCATTAACTTAATTTATTGTTTGTATTCTTTTTTTCATCCTCAGTTTTTGGCATTTGGCATATTTGTTTTTTTAGGTGTTGCTATATTTAAAATGAAAGTTTTTTTAGGAAATAAATTTCAAAATATAATTTTAGCTTCTACACTATTATTTGCATTGTTTTTGGGAGGAATACCGTTTCAACACAAGAGACTTTTATTATCAACTTTCCCATTAGTTATTCTGTTTTTATATCCTGTTATGAAAAATATATTTACAGCAATAAAATTAAACAATTGGCATATCATTGTGATAGTATCAATACAATTGGGTTTTAATTTATATTTTGGAAAAATGTTTTACCAAAGAAATAAACTAGAACAAACCATAGCCAATGATTTAAGATTCTATTCAAGTAAAACAATTTATATATTTGATATGGATCTTGCATTAAAAGGAAGAAATGTACCACTAGATTATCAGAATATTTGGTACAAGGAATACTCCAATTTTAACAAAAATGCTTTGGTTTTGGTAAATGGTGCCCAACTAGAAAAACAATGGATAGGTAAAAACCCATTAATTAATTGGAACAAGCTAAAGATAAATGGAAACCTCAAGGTTTTAAAATCCTATGGAGATGGTTGGAATTTGTATGAAATTAAGTAGTAAACAATGAACGGAACTAAACTAAAGATAAATTGATAATAGTAAGATTTTAAATAATTAATTTTAAAAAGGACCAAAATAATTAATAAAATGTTTAACAAAATACTCCGTCTTTTAAAGCGCAAAAACCAATTAAATAATGATGATTTTATAAAGCGAATCCGAACATTGTTAATTGGTGAGGGAATGCTTCATGATGGAAATATTCCATTAATAGAAACAGCGATTAAAAACATGCCAAATAACGGAAACGTAATTGAAATTGGTTCTTATGGTGGTTTATCAACCAATTTGATAATTTATTTGATGCAAAAACATAAAAGAAATAACACCATGTTAAATTGTGATGCATGGATTTATGAAGGGTTTAATGACCAAATAAAAAACAACATTTTACATATTGATGGAAGGGTAGATGTTTTAAGAGAAGACTATTCCAACTACATGAAAAAAGCTTTTATAAACGCTACTAAGTTTATCAGTATAAAAAATCTACCTCATTCTTTTCATATGAAATCAGATTTGTTTTTTAGTAAATGGAACAAGCAAGAAACTGAAACAGATTTATTTGGTAGGGAAGTAAAACTAGGAGGGGAAATTAGCTTTGCATACATTGACGGAGGTCATTCATATGAAGTAGTTTTAAATGACTTTGAAAATGTAGCCAATCATTTAGTTATTGATGGTTTTATGTTAATTGATGATTCTGCCCCACATTTAAATTTTGGAAGTGCAAAAATAATAGGTAAAAATCAAAAAGGATAAACGATTTGATATAGTTGCAAAAAAACCCAATTATATGTTTATTAAGAAAAAGCATTAAACCCAACAATCGTTTTTTATTTGATAGCCAATTTGCCACATATCGTATTTATTACTCCAGGTTTTGCTAAAGACGAATTCGATTCTACTTGTATGCCCTATTTGCAAGTTTATTTTAAAGCACTAGTAGATAAAGGATTTAAAATTAGCATTATTGCATTACACTATCCATCCAAAAATGCTGTTTATAAATGGCATAATTGTAATGTATATTCTTTTGCTAAATATGCCAAATGGCAAAAACCATTAATTTGGTTAAAAGCTATAAAAAAAATTAATGCAATTAATAAAAACGAACCAATAAGTGTTTTGCATAGTTTTTGGTTGGGCGAGTGCGCTCTGGTTGGACATTGGGCTGCAAAAGCAATAAAAGTAAAGCACTTAAATACCTTGATGGGACAAGATGTATTGGAAGGCAATAAATATTGTAAAATACTGCCAATAAAAAGTATGAATTTGGTAACGCTTTCTCATTTTCATCAACAAGTATTTTTAAAAAAATATCAAACAGAAGCACCGATTATTTTTTGGGGAACCAACAAAAAAGATGTAATAAAAAATGAAACCAAAACGATAGATTTTATTGGTGTTGGCTCACTAATTCCTATAAAAAACTATAGTTTGTTTATTGATGTAATTTATGAAGTAAATAAAATTAATCCCATTTCAGCAGTAATTATTGGCGAAGGTGCAGAGGCAAAAATGTTGGCTCAAAAAACTATAGATTTAAAGTTAGAAAATGTAATTAAACTGTTGGGTATTCAAAATAATGAGCAGGTTTTAAGTTATTTAGCTCAATCAAAAATATTATTACATACCAGCAATCATGAAGGATTTGGGATGGTTTTTGCCGAAGCATTACAACAAGAAGTAATGGTTGTTTCTAATCCAGTAGGCAGCATTTTTGAATCACCAAATGTGATGTTAGCTAATAATAAAACTGATTTGGTAAAGGCATGCCAAATGATGTTGACCAAAACATATAACCATCAGTTTCCTAACCCTTTTGATATAGAAAAAACGGTGGAAGATTATAATAAATATTATAAAATATAATGCCATTCTAAAATAACACAAGCATTTTCAATAAATTTTAATAATCGATTGGGGAACCAAGGTGTTGATTTTTTGTATTCAGGGAGCAATAAAAGTACTGATTAATTAGTGAAAGAAATTAGTGAAAGAATAAAGTTGAAATCTTTTCATAAAAATGATAGTAATTTTTTAGCAGATTATATTTTTATCATACAATCATTATAAACCAAACAAGAATTAATTGAGTATAATTGTAACTGCATTATGAGTTTTAACTATAAAAACTTTTTATATTTATTTTTTATATTTATTTGTTTAACAATAGTTGCTGATGCTTGTAAACAAAACAATGAAGCCTATTTGAATGATGATAAACTAACCATCAATTTGAAATGGAATAAAGCCTATACCACCGAAACAAAACAAATGGTTGAAACCGGTTTATTATGGTCGTTCAGTTTTTTGGGTGCTAATTTACCAATTGGAAGTTTTAATGAATCTAAGGTGTGGAATAATGATATTGTTACCATTAACTTAAACAAACTTGGATTCAATACCGAAGCAACAACTGCGTTATCAAAATTAGTTGTTGCTTTTAAACAAAGTGAAGAATATAAAAAAAAGGGTGCGATAGACATAGGAAGGTTTATAGCTTTAACATTAAATTCTTCCAATCATTATTATGCAATAACAGGAATTGCAAAAACTTTTCATCAATTTAAAATAGGAAAAGTGTTCGATAGCAAACAATTTTTAGTAACTAATTCATCTATATCATCACATGACAGATTGATTGATTTGCCTGATAGCAATAATTTAGATTACAGAAAAGATGCTTATGTTTCGAACGAATGTGAAGGCAGAATAAGTGAAGGAAAAAACAAAATCACTTCGTTTGAAGTAACGGAACAAATGAAAAATGGTCAGTTTAGATATGCTATTTATGATACTTTAGGATTTCTTTTAACTGCGGCAAATGGCGCAGCTGGTAAACCAGCCAAATGTTTGTGGTGTCATGAAACAAATATTCAAACTTTATTTACAAATCAAGTGGATGAACCCGGTTATTATGGAGCTGAACAGTTTAAATACATTATTTCAAGGAACACAATTACACTCAATAACTACAGAAATTCTTTGCAAAGTGACATTGATTTTATTAAAAAACAGGACCACACACAAATTGAACTTTTGTATATTAGTTTTATGGAAACCTCGGCCGAACGCCTATCAAACGAGTGGGGAATAAGTGTTATTGAAATTGAAACTTTATTAGCTGGAATTAAAACGCATGATCATGATGAATTTACTTTTTTAAAGAATCTTTATTATAGAAAAGAAATTGAAAAATTTGCTCCATTTTCAAGCTTACGTGCGCCAGATTCTGCACGAGAAATTTCTCTCTATGAACCCAATTTAATTTATTAAAATTCAAAATTTATTCATGAATAAAATAATACTTTTTAACCCACGAAGCGCCAACAAAAAATATAGAATTCCTAACTCTGTATTACAAGTTGCTGCCTCCATCAACGACCAATTTAGTTGGGTAATTGTTGATGGAAATAGGGAACTAGATCCATTTAAAAAGCTTACTGAAAGTATAACCAATGAAACAAAATATATTGGGTTTACTGTAATGCCTGGTCCACAGTTAAAACAAGCTATTCCTTTTGCTAAATTACTAAAACAAAAACACCCGCAATTAACCATGATTTGGGGAGGTTATTTTGCTTCTAATCAATATAAATCAGTGTTAGAGTCAGGCTATGTTGACTATGTAATTAACGGACCAGGCGACTATGCTTTTCCTGCACTATTAGATGCATTAGAAAACAAAACTGCAATTGATGCAATTGAGAATTTGATTTATGTTAAGAATGGCAATATTCATAAAACTAAAAAAGCAGAATTAGTAAATTACGATGATCTAAAACCTTTACCATACGATGAATTGGATAGCATGTATTCGATTGAAAAATATTTAGGTAAAACCTATTTAGGCAATAAAACATTGGCTTATCATAGTAGTTTTGGATGCCCATTTACTTGTTCATTTTGCGCAGTGGTTCCTATTTATAATGCCAAATGGAAAGGAAAATGTGCCCAAGGCGTTTACGATGATATTCAATTAATAAAGCTAAAATGGGGTGCTGATTCCATCGAATTTCACGACAATAATTTTTTTGTATCAGAAAAAAGAGTCATTGAGTTTTCAAATTTAATGATGAATGAAAACATGATTTGGTGGGGCGAAGGGCGAATAGATACCATTCATAAATACAAAGATGAGACGCTTGCTTTAATGCGAAAAGCAGGTTGCAAAATGATATTTTTTGGTGCTGAGACAGGAAATGATGAAGTGCTAAAAAAAATGGATAAAGGAGGCACTCAAACAGGAAAGCAAATAATGGAATTTGCTGCACGAATGAAAAAGTTCGATATTATTCCTGAATACTCTTTTGTATTAGGCACACCAGCCGATACAGAAGAAGAAGTGATGAAACAAATTGATTTTGACATTGATTTTATAAAACAAATTAAAGCCATAAATCCAGCTACAGAAATAATTATTTATGTGTATAGTCCTGTTCCTACTGAAGGTTCTGAAATGTATGAAAAAGTATTAGCAAGCGGTTTCAGATTTCCTCAAAAATTAGAAGATTGGTTGGATGATGCATGGGAAAATTTTGATTTACGAAAAAATCCGTTAACACCTTGGCTTACTCCAGCAATGATTGATAAAATCAAAAACTTTGAAACAGTTTTAAATGGCTACTATCCAACCGTTTCAGATGTGAGAATGGGCAAAATTAAAAGAGGAATTGTTAAGCAAATTTCAAAAATTAGGTATCAAAATAATTTGTTCAAATATCCTTATGAAATAAAGGCACTACATAAAATTTGGAAATACCGCCAACCCGAAACAGAAGGATTTTAATGAAGAAATATACTAAAAAATTTATTCAAGTTACTGTTGGATATTTAATCTTGTTATATTTAAAAAAAGATAGATTTTATACATACAACGAAATAAAAATACTTGTAAAAAAAGATGTCTTTCATCCTGGTTTTTTCTTTAGTACTAAGTTTCTTCTTAGTTCCATCAAAACGTTTGAATTAACAAATAAAAAAGTATTGGAATTAGGCGCAGGCAGTGGTATTATTTCATTCTATTGTGATAAAAAAGGTGCAAATGTAACATCCAGTGATATTAGTCCAATTGCAATAAATGGGCTAATTGAAAACAATAAAAAATTAAAAGCAAATGTAACTATTATTGAAAGTGATTTGTTTGATAAAATTCCAACTCAAGTGTTTGATTTCATCATAATAAATCCGCCTTATTATCCTAAAAAACCTAACAGTGATTCTGAAAAAGCTTGGTATTGTGGCGAAAACTTTGAGTATTTCGAAAAACTATTTAAGCAATTGAACCCTTATAATAATGGCAATGCTATTGTTTTTCTCTCTCTTTCAGAAGATTGTGATTTTTATAAAATTGCAAGTATTGCAAGCAAGAACAATTTTTTGTTAGAAAAGTATTTAAGTAAAATGATTCTTTGGGAGCGTAATTTTATTTACAAAGTGATGCCAAAATAACAATTATTACTATTTTCGGATTTTAAATGAAAATTATCTCTCCTTCTGTATTGTTAACACAGCACCAAATTAGCATCATTAAAACGCTTATTTATTTTGATGTATTTAGTTACCCTGTTACTTTTATGGAACTAAAAGATTTTATGCAAACACCAATACAAGACGAAGAGTTGTTGATAGAAGATTTAATGCAATTATTAAAAAAGCAATTAATTTTTAGTATTGATGATTATTACACCTTAAAAAACGATAAAAAATTGGTAATTAGAAGATTGGCAGGTAATAAACAAGCAGAAAAACATGTACATAAAGCATTTAAAAACGCCAAATTGATTGGATCATTTCCATATGTTCGTGGTGTAGGCATTTCAGGTTCGTTATCCAAAGGCTATATGGATGAAAGTGGCGATGTTGATTTTTTTATTATTACTGAACCAGAACGATTATGGATTGCTAGAACTTTATTGATATTGTATAAAAAAATATTTTTATTGAATAGTAGAAAATATTTTTGTGTAAACTATTTTATAGATACCAATCATTTAGAAATTCAAGATAAAAATATATTTACAGCTACCGAAATATTAACCCTCATTCCAGCATATAACCACAACGTTTTTAAATGCTTTATTGAAAAAAATAGTTGGGCGCAAAAACATTTGCCTAATAAATTACCTGTTATAACCAATATTGAAAACGCATCCAATCATTTTATAAAAAGTAAGGTTGAGCAACTTTTGAACAACAAACCAGGAAGTTATATTGACTCTTTGTTTATGAAACTAACCCTAAAGAAATGGAAAAGAAAATTTAAACACATAGAAGAAACTGATTTTGAGCTTGCCATGAGGACAAGAAAATATGTTTCCAAACATCATCCACAAGGCTTTCAACAAAAAGTACTATTGGCAATAGAAAAAAAAACCAAAGTATTTGAAATAGAACATAATCTTAAATTGAGCTAAGAATAAATGAAAAATATATTAATTACCCATTCTTATTTTTTAAGATTTGACCCAAAGCAGTGGAAAGCACAACAACCTTATCCACCTCTAGCTACGCTATTTGCTTCTGCTGTTTTATTGAAAGAAAATTTCAACTTAACTTTCTACGATATGATGTTTGCCCAAAAGGCAAACGAAATTGAAGCAATTATTGCAACAAACAAACCTAAATATTTTGTTATTTACGATGATGGCTTTAACTATTTAACCAAAATGTGCTTAACCAACATGCGCGATGCAGCTTTTGAAATGGCTGCAATTGCAAAAAAGTATGGCTGTAAAGTTATAGTTTCAAGTTCTGACTCAACCGACCATAGCGCAGACTATTTAAACGCTAACTTTGATTTTGTGATTGTTGGAGAAGGGGAGCAAACCCTAAGCGAATTGTTAAAAGCATTGAATAATAATGTAAATGAATTTTCTGTTATTAACGGATTGCGATATAAAAATAATAACAAGATTACCGAAACTACTAAAAGAGAAAATTTAAAAGATTTAGATTTGCTTCCGATGCCAGCATGGCAATTGTTAAATATTGCTCCCTACAAAAATGCTTGGATGAAAAGCAAAGGTTTTTTTTCTATAAATATTGCTACAACACGAGGTTGCCCTTATAAATGTAATTGGTGTGCCAAGCCTATTTATGGCAATAGATATAATTCGCGTTCGCCAGCGAATGTGGTTAATGAATTATTGTATTTAAAAACACATTTTAACTTCGACCATATTTGGTTTTGCGATGATATTTTTGGTTTAAAACCCAATTGGGTTTCGGAGTTTGCCAATTTAATTGAGCAAAATAATTTAAAAATAAAATATAAAATCCAGTCGCGGGTTGATTTATTGTTGGAAGAGAGTTTAGCATCAAACACCAAGGAAACCCAAATAGAAGCTTTGGCAAGGTCGGGTTGCGATGAAGTATGGATAGGAGCGGAGAGCGGCTCTCAAAAAATATTAGATGCCATGGATAAAGGAACAAAAATTGAGCAAATTGCAAAAGCAACTCAATTAATGAAACAGCACAAAATAAATCCATGTTTCTTTCTGCAATTTGGCTACATAAATGAAACATATAACGACATAAAACTTACTTTAAAAATGTTGTTTGAATTAATGCCTCACGATATTGGTATTTCCGTTTCGTACCCATTGCCCGGAACTAAATTTTACAATACAGTAAAAGAACAAATGATTGGCAAAACCAATTGGACTGATTCTGATGAGTTGGCTATTATGTTCAATGCCACCTATCCTGCTGATTTTTATAAAAAATTACAACGTTTTGTTCATTATAAATTCAGGCAAAAACAGGCTTTAATTGCATTGATAAATAATGGTAAAATAAGAAAGGGCTTAAGTTTATCCTATCGAATTCCTCAAACTTTGTTGGCAAAATGGAGTATTCAAAAATATGTTAAATAACTCCAGTTTTAATGCTTTAGCCAATAGTTATGATACCGATTTTACACATAGTATAATTGGCACTTTGCAGCGCAAAAAAGTTTGGAAATATTTGGAAGAGAACATAGATAGCAAAAGAGTGTTAAATATACTTGAAATAAATTGTGGTACAGGCGAGGATGCTCTTTGGCTTACAAGCAAAGGCCAACAAGTAGTTGCAACTGATATAAGCGAACAAATGATAGAGGTTGCAAAACAAAAAGCCATTATTCAAAAAGTAAATATCAAACCATTGGTTTGTAGTTTTGTTAATTTGGCTACCCGTTTAAATGGACAAAAGTTCGATATGATATTTTCTAATTTTGGAGGGTTAAATTGCTCCAATAATCAGGATCTAACGCAATTAAACCACGATTTTGCCCAATTGTTAAAACCTAAAGGATTGTTAATAATGGTGTTATTAGGGAAAAATTGTTTTTTAGAAAACTTATATTTCCTAATGCGGTTTAATTTTAAAAAACTAAACAGACGAAAACAAGCAACTGAAGCCTATTTAAGTGATGATAATTTTATTACCACCTGGTATTACAATTACCAAGAAATTGCAAAAATATTCAACTTGTTTCAGTTAAAACAAAAAAAACCAATTGGGTTGTTTATTCCGCCTTCATATTTAGAACCTTTGATACAAAAAAATAAACTATTATTACCCGTTGTAAAATGGTTGGAAAATGCTTTTGGAAACATTGGTTTTTTGGCAAACTATAGCGACCATATTTACATAGAAATGAAACTAAAATAATGAATGTAGTACTTACACATGGATATTTTATAAACGAAGATGCAAAAGAGCAGGAAATTATGCGCCCGTATATTCCACTTGGCATTTTATATATATCGGCTTGGTTACAAAAACACCAATACGACAATGAAATATTTGACTCTACCTTTCAGAGTTTTGAAGAACAAAAGACATTTATTTTAGCACAAAAACCCAATATAATTGGGCTTTACACTAATTTAATGACTAAATTAAACGTATTGCGTTTGATGCAGTTTGTAAAAAACGAACCTAGTTTAGCGCATACCAAAATAGTTTTGGGTGGACCTGAAGTGCGCAACCATGTTAAAAACTTTTTAACCCATGGAGCTGATTATATTGTGTTGGGCGAAGGAGAAGAAACCATGCTGGAGTTGGTACAATTTTTAGATGGTAAAACCAATAAAACCATTAATGAAATAGAAGGAGTTTCGTATTTAAATGAACAACAAGAAGTAGTTCAAAATAAAGAGAGACTTAAGATAAAAGAATTATCTGACTTGCCTTTTCCCAATAGAAGCAAAGTAAACCTACAACTGTATTTCGATGCTTGGAAACAAAAACATGGAACCAGTGCCATTTCAATTAATACCATGCGCGGTTGCCCATACAGTTGTAATTGGTGTAGCAGGGCGGTTTACGGACAAAGCTACAGGCGCAGAAGTGCAAAAAATGTAGTCGATGAAATTGATTGGATTCAAAGCAATTATGAAGTTGATTCTGTTTGGTTTGTAGATGATGTATTCACTGTGAGCCATAAATGGTTAAAGGAATTTAAAGAAGAGCTACAAAGTCGCAATATTATAATGCCTTTCGAATGTATAACACGAGCTGATAGGATGAACGAAGCGGTAATTTTAGACTTAAAAGCAAGTGGTTGTTTCAGGGTTTGGATAGGTGCGGAAAGCGGCTCTCAAAAAGTAATTGATTTAATGGATAGGCGGGTGGATGTAAACCAAGTTCGCAATATGATACAATTGTCGCAGTTACATGGAATACAAGCTGGCACTTTTATTATGGTCGGTTATCCTGGCGAAACCGAAGAAGATATTTTTGAGACAGTAAAACATTTAAAGATATCGAACCCCGATATTTTTACCATCACAGTGGCATACCCAATTAAAGGAACGCCTTTGTACCAAGAGGTAGAAGATAGATTTATTGCCGATTTACCATGGGAAACAAGCACCGATAGAGACATTGATTTTAAACGCACCTATTCGCGTAAGTATTATAAATTTGCAGTAAGTATGATTGTAAATGAAGTAAACGCGTTTAAAGCACAGCAAAAAGGAGAGGTATTAAAAATGTCGAAAGCCAAACTAAAAGCTGTTATTCAAAGAGGAAGAATGTACTTAGCAAGGTAATAAATTGCTCACTAAATCGCCCCCTGCCCGTTGTTGTGTCTCCCGACCAACAACTTTTTGCCACAGATAGCGAAGATATTCTTCACCAAAAATGCCAGTTGTTGCGACTCCTGACCAACAACTTTTTATCGCTATTTTTAAGCAAAGCTACACCATCAAATATTTAAGTAATATTAATCTCCAGCGTAAAATAATCCTTCAATCACCGAGTCATTTCTTTCGTAATCACTTAACCTTAGCCAACCCAACAAGCCAAATTCTGTTTTAACTAAATACAGTTTGCATGATTCAAAATCGTTAATTTGGTTATCAGAAGCAATCACTTCTACGTTATAATTTTTTGGCAATTGTGCCAAAATATCTTTACCTGTTTTATCTTTATAAAGTGTTATAGGTACTAATGTTTTACTTTTTAAACCAACGTAATAAAAAGGTTGTTTCACTTCTAAAACAGTGTCTTTTTTTATCTCGAATTTACGTCTTTGATTAAACATATTATTGGTGTGTCCACTTGCATAAATGGTGCCTAATTCGTTTATATAAAAATCGGTACAGTTAATGGAAGTCAATATTTTTCCAGTTATACTAGAAACAGAAAAGCTAGGGTCGCCACTTAATCCTGCTGTGTAAACTATATCCAAACTATCTTTAAATAAATTACTTTTAAATTTAGCTACCAAATACCAAGGTTCTATAATATCGGTAGAATCGCAATATACGGGATGATTTTTGGGTAAGTCGTAACATGGTTTATTCAAGAAACGGGTTACTTTTTTATCGTAATTGAAATAAACATTGAAATCTGTATCAATATAAGCGCGAGTTAAAGCAGGAAAAAAGGATTTTGATTGGCCAATGGCTGAGAAACTAATCAATAAAAATAGTGTAAAAGGGCTAATTTTATAAAACTTTAGGAAGTGTTTTATAATTTTTTTTGAAGCTTTCATGTTTCTAACCATAATAATCGCAATATTCGTACTTTTAAATTTTAAAAAACTGTATTCATGATAAAAAAATACTTACCAGCTTTGGCATTAACTTTAGCTACATTTTGGGGTAATGCACAAGTAACTCAAACCAATAAATTATCGGCTAATTTAATGCAATTGCTAAGCAAACCAAATGCTGTAAATAGCAGTAATAAAGCTGTTTTATCAAAAATAAAAGGGGAAACTTTTGTGAGTACTTTGATAAAAGTTAGGCCACAAATAAATGAAAAAAGCATTACACAATTAGGCGCATACATTGGTACAAAAGCGGGTAATATTTGGACTGTTCAAGTTCCTGTTTCGCAATTACAAAAGTTTATTGCCATTACTCAAATTGATTATATACAACTTGACGAACCCATTGCAAGTAATTTAGATGCAGCCATTAAATCAGCAAGGGCAGATTCTGTTCAAAATGGAATTAACTTGCCTTTGGCATATTCTGGTAAAGGAGTGGTTGTGGGTATTATAGATGCTGGTTTTGACTACACGCATCCTACATTTTACGATACTTCCGGAACCAATTTGCGCATCAAACGTGTTTGGGAACAACACAACGATGGCACGCCACCAATTGGTTATAATTATGGGAACGAAATAAGCGATAATGCTACCATGTTGGCCAAAGGTTTTGAAGTAAACAGTTTTTCTCATGGTACGCACGTGGGCGGAATAGCTGCAGGTTCAGGATATGGAACCAATAAAAAATACCGTGGTTTGGCTTACGAAAGCGATATTGTAATAGTTGGAATTAAACCAGAAAAAACGGAATGGAAAACATCGGGCATGGCCAGTATTTTAGATGGTATGAATTATATTTACAACTATGCAAAATCGGTAAATAAACCTGCTGTGGTTAATTTAAGTTGGGGCAATTCCATTGGTCCAAATGATGGTAGTTCTTTGTTCAGCCAAGCGTGTAATAATATGGTTGGTGAAGGTAAAATATTTGTATTGTCAGCAGGAAATAATGGCGATGAAAATATCCATGTTCAAAAAACATTTACCAATACTGATACTGCTTTACACAGCTTTGTAACTTTCCCAATCATTAATGAAGAAAAGCGCAACTGGATTGATGTTTGGGGCGAAGTGGGCAAACAGTTTTGCTTAAAAATAAGTTTATATAATGGCTCAATTGTGAGCAGTGCAACCACTACTATTTGTTTAAACAACAATACATTGGATACATTTTTAGTTGGCTCAAAAAACGATACCTGCTTTTTAACCATTACTGCTAAAGCTGCTGATTATAATGGCAAGCCGCATATTTTAGTAGATGTATTTAGTAAAACAGCAGATAGATTTTGTGTAAGTGTATTAGGACAAAGTGGTTTGGTACACATGTGGCAAGGTTTTGTAAATGATTACAATGGGTATTATGGTGAGTTTACAACTGGTGGTTTTGCATGGGGAACTGCAGGAAATAGCAGTTATACTTTGGGCGAAATGGCAAGTACACAATCGGCTATCACAGTGGCGGCTTATGCTTCTAAAATTACGTTTAAAAACTTAGCAGGCTCTAACCAAAGTTATTCGGGTTATGCTTTTCCGGGTCAAATTACACCATTTTCAAGTAAAGGCCCTACGGTAGATGGTAGAATTAAGCCAGATATTGCTGCTCCGGGAATGACCATAGCATCTGCTGTTAACTCGTTTGATGTTTCGTATTTATTAGGAGGAAGTAATTATGCGCAAAGTGTAGCTAAGTTTACTTTTGCTAAAAATAACCGCGATTATTATTATGCTGAATCAAGTGGAACATCTATGTCATCGCCAATGGTTGCTGGTATTGTAGCTTTATTGTTACAAGCAAATCCTAAGTTGACTCCAGCATTAATTAAAAACATCATTTTTAAAACAGCAATTACCGATATTTATACCAAACAACCTGTTGATTCAAGCCGGTGGGGTGCTGGTAAAATTAATGCTTATGCTGCTATTAAACGCACCATTGCAACTATTGGAGTTGCTGAACAAAAGTTTACTCAAACCCAAATTAATTTATTTCCAAATCCTACTTCGGGCAGTTTTCAGTTGTATTGCGAAGCTATTCAAAATAACGATTTGCAGGTAACCATTACCGACATTATGGGTAAAACCATACAACAACACAATTGGACTGCAAGCGCTGCCAATAATACCTTAACCATTGATTTAGGTAACGAAAACAAAGGAGTTTATTTTGTGAGTATTGGCAATGGTTATAGCACAGAGGTGCGCAAAGTATTGGTTTATTAATGATTTAGTTTACTTAAATAAATGACTCCAAAGGAGTCAAATGTTTTTAGTCTTTTTTATCAATTAAAACATACGAACCCGTTGGGGTCGAACGCAACAATAAATTTTTTTATCAATAAACATATGACCTTTTCATGGTTAATTTCTTCTTAAGTAAACGATATTGGTTTATTAACGATGTTTTTTTAAACAAGAAATGTTTAAATAACTAATACTTTATTCCAAATCTTTGGTAAACAAAGCCTAAAAGCCAAGCGGGCCCAATCAATAAAAACTGCAAGTCTTTAATAAAAGAAGGTTTTTTACCTTCAATTTGATGTCCGTAAAATTGCCCCAACCAAGCCAATATAAAAATAATTAAAGCTGTTTTCCAAAGTGCAAAAGACAATTTACTTAAACCAATGGCCCCCCAAAAACAAACAAAGTAAAACAACAATAAACCAATAGCCAGTTTAGGCGATAATCGGGCATAAAATACCGTTGCAAATATCATTAATATGCCAGCTAAATTGAGCACTCCTGCAATAGGAACCAATGAAAACAAGCATACAATACTAAAAAATATACTTGGCACGCAAACCCAATGAATTAATTTATTAGTCGGGTTTTGGTGGCTTTCGCCATATTCGTTAAACCAATCTTGAATAGTTTTTTCAGCCATAATAGTTTTGAGTATTTAAATACAATTATAGAAATTTTCTTGACTTGATTTAAAAAAGAAAAAAACCACTATTCCATTAGTTGAATAAGCAATAACTATTAACAAAAAAGCCCGAATTTAAAACTCGGGCCTTTTACTATTGTCTAATGTCTATCAACTGACAACCATCAACCATCAACTAAATATCAAATTTAATTCCTTGTGCCAATGGCAATTCTTTACCGTAATTTATGGTGTTGGTTTGTCTGCGCATGTAGGCTTTCCAACTGTCGCTGCCGCTTTCGCGTCCGCCACCTGTTTCTTTTTCGCCACCAAATGCACCACCAATTTCAGCACCACTGGTTCCAATATTTACGTTTGCTATTCCGCAATCGCTACCCCAATGCGCCAAAAACGCTTCTGCTTCTTGCAAATTATCGGTAAATACACTTGAGCTTAAACCTTGTTTTACGCCATTTTGCAAAGCAATTGCTTCTTCAAAATCGGTATATTTCATAATATAAAGAATAGGTGCAAAAGTTTCGTGTTGTACAATTTTATAATGGTTTTCTGCTTCGCAAATGGTTGGTTTAACATAGCAGCCACTCTCGTAACCTTCGCCTGTCATTACCTCAGCACCGCAAAGCACTTTTCCGCCTTCGGCTTTTAATTGTTCTATTGAGTTTAAGTAAGCAGCTACTGCATCTTTATCAATTAATGGTCCCACCAAACTGCTGCCAAGCGGATTGCCAATGGTTAATTGTGCATACGCTTTTACCAATTTTTCTTTTACTTTATCGTAAATACTTTCGTGTATAATTAACCTACGAGTAGTGGTGCAACGTTGGCCTGCAGTTCCTACTGCGCCAAAAACTACACCCACCATGGCTAAATCTAAGTTTGCAGCTGGAGTTAAAATAATGGCATTGTTTCCGCCTAATTCCAATAATGCTTTTCCAAAACGTTGGGCTACTGTAGCACCAACTATGCGTCCCATGCGGGTAGAACCAGTTGCAGAAATTAACGGAACACGTTCGTCTTTGCTCATTAATTCACCCACTTTATAATCGCCATTTACCATACAGAAAATGCCTTCAGGTAAATTATTTTCTTTTAAAATTTTTGCCATTAATAGTTGGCAAGCAATTCCAGAAAGCGGTGTTTTTTCCGATGGTTTCCAAATGCACACATCGCCACAAACAGCGGCTAACATGCTGTTCCAACTCCAAACAGCTACGGGGAAATTAAAAGCTGAAATAATTCCAACTATTCCAAGCGGATGGTATTGCTCGTACATTCTGTGGTTTGGTCTTTCGCTGTGCATAGTTGAACCAGTTAATTGACGGCTTAATCCAACTGCAAAATCGCAAATGTCAATCATTTCTTGTACTTCGCCCAAGCCTTCTTGTAAGCTTTTACCCATTTCGTAACTTACTAATTGGCCAAGCGGTTGTTTGTATTCACGTAGTAAATTTCCGTATTGTCGCACTATTTCCCCACGCTTTGGCGATGGTACTTTACGCCATAATTTAAATGCTTCTTCAGCAGTTTTTACTACTTGGTTGTATTCTTCTTCGGTCGTGAATTTTACTTTGCCAATTAGTTTTCCATCTACAGGTGAGTATATTTCTTTTACCTCCGCATTGCTTGCCCCAAAATGGTTTTGCCCAGTAGAAGTTCCCTCGTTTATTTCTTTTAAGTTTAACGCGGATAAAAAATCAAGAGAAAATGTTTGTGTTGAGTTCATGTTAGTTCTTAGTTTGTTAGTTCTTAGTTTTTTGGCTTCTGGCAGCTGGCCTCTAGCTACTAGCAAATTGCCTCTTGCCTTTTGCTCATTGCCAATTAAAGTTTAGCTTCCTTAATAATTTTTACAGGGTTTAATGCGTTCAAATTTAGTATAAAACTAGCTCTTTCAAACGGATGATTTAAATGACTTAATTCCCAAGCCTCTAAAACATCTTGTGATGCAAAAAATGGCAAATAGATTTGAAAAATATTTTTAGCTATTGAAATGTAAACGCCACCACTGTATGTAAAACTGGTTTCAAAACTGGTAGTTCCGGTTTGGGGTGAATTAGATGATTTTTCCCAAAACACCATATCAGTATAAAAGCCAATTGGTAATTTAAAAGGGAAAGGCAATGTTAAATTAGCCGAAGTAAGCCAAGTGTTGCTACTACCAATGCCAACAAAATTCCTAAAACCAGCATCGCGGTTAATTACTTGGCGGGCTAAAAATGTTTGTTGTTGATTATTTTCTGCTCTTCCAAACATGGCTTCGTCATAAAAATAATCAAATTTTCCGGTAGTTCCACCTGCTTGAAAATAACTTCTGCTTTGGCTAATATCGGTATAATTATTACTACTTTTATTGTCTAAAAATGTTCCTGCAAATAATCGAATGGTTGCTGTTTTTCCTTTGTCGTTATATAAAATTCCTTGGGTAAAATCAGCACTTATTCTTCCAAAAGTGTAGTTTATGGTACCTATTTGTAAATTTACATTTGCACTGCTTGGATATGTTTTCAAATCGTGTTTAAATTTATGAGTAATATCGAATGCCGAAATGGATTGATTGTTCCAATTGTTAAAGTAACCACTGTTTTGTTTGTTTTCTAAAACAGTTACATGGCGAAGTTTTAATACATTACTAAATAAACTTCTATCGTTTTTTTGTTTAAAATGAAGTTCAATAAAAGGAGCAAATTTTTCGTAAGTTAGGTTTGCAGTACCATCATTATCATAAAGACCAATTGTTGCAAACCGAGCCATGTTTAAACCAATTTTTACTTTTTTATATGTACTTTCATGTTTTGGGAAAATATTTTTAGCTAAGTTTAAATAACCGTTCCAATCGTTAGTGGTAAAGCTATATAATGGGGTAAAACTTATTTCAGTTTTTGGCATAGGAAATATATCGTTGCTTAAATGAACACCTAACATGCTTTGGTTATAATTGTTCCAAGCATAAAGCGGTATACAAAATATTTGTCGCTTATTGGGGTTTTCTAAAGCAGGTAAAAAGCGAATGGAGAATGGTTTTTTCAACGAATTATTTAGTCGGTAAAGGTCAATGGAATTAGTTTTTTGGTCAATAACTATATTTTGAAATTCGAAATTCGAAATTCGAAATTCGAATTTTTTCGTTCCTTCAAATCCTTCACTCAAAAGTGTGTTGTTTTTATTATCAGAAACATTAAAAGGAACTCTTAAACCAGTTTTATTTCTAATTGTCACACTATCTTTTGTATGACCAATAATTTTGTAATCCATTTTTTGAGTAGAACCCAAAACATCATCAAAAAACCAACTTAAATCTTTACCTGTAAATGTTTCGGCATGGTTTCTAAAATCGTTTGGAAGCGGATGTTTAAACTTCCATTTTTCGTAATAGGCTTGCATCATGGCATCAAACTTTTCGTTACCCAAATAATTTTGAAGCATATAAAATCCTAAAGGATTTTTAGCGTAAATAATAGCGCCATAGTTAAAATCGATATAGGATGTTGAAGGTAAATTACCAGCTTGGTCCTCATTTTTTCTTGCTGCAATAGCATACAATAATCGGGCTTGTCCAAACCCCTCCATATCTAAATTAAACAAGTCTTTTATTATGTCTTTATTCAAACCTTTTTCAGAACTATTATCTATTTTTTCTTGCGAACACCTGTTTTCATAATAAGTGTTAATGCTTTCGTCCATCCAAGGGTGTTCGCGTTCGTTGCTCCCTAAAATTCCGTAAAACCAATTATGTCCCACTTCGTGAATAATGGTTGTTCTATCTATTGAACCACAATTTGTTATTGTAGGATATTCCATTCCAGCTCCAGCCTCTAAAGGAGTAATAACCACTTGTGCCAAACTGTAAGGATAATTTCCAATATGGTTTGAGTAATATTTTATTCCCTCATTTATATAATCAATTCCATTATCGTTTACATTTTTAGCAAACAACCAAGTTTGAATTGTTTTACCATTTTGTAGTTTTACTTCACCTTTTCGCACATTAAACTCTTTGCTGGCAAACCATGCAAATTCATGAACAGAATCTTGTAAAAAACGCAATGTTTTGAAATTATTGCTCGAAACAGGAATTGTATCAAACTCAATTGGAGATTTAGCAGCCAAATCGTTTAAAAACTGAATTTCCTCTTCGTTTTGTAAATTGCCAGTGGCAGCCACTACATAGTTTTTAGGAACGGTAATGCTTACATCAAAACTACCAAACTCGCTATAAAACTCACCTTGGTCTAAATATGGAATAGGGTTCCAACCATTCACATCAAAAACAGCAGGCTTAGGAAACCACTGAGTGATGCAGTACAATTGTTTTTCGTGACCTAATCGGCTAAAAACTTTTGGTAAAGTTACATAAAAAGGAGTGCTTATGGTTATATTTTCACCAGTTTTTAAAGGTTGATTTAAAGTTATTAAGGCAATATCAATATCGTTGGTTAAATTCCATTTTACAGCAATATTATTTACTAAAAAATTTAAACTATCAATGCTTCCTTGCTCTTCGGGTTTGGCAAAATAAAAGGCGGTTTTACCGTTTTCTAAATGTTGTTTTGCAAATGCGGTATTCCTATTTTTATATGCATTGGGCCATAGGTGCATATAAATTTCCTTTAATTCATTGGGCGAATTATTGGTGTAAACCATGCTAATATTGCCTTTTAACACATTGTTTATATCATCAAGCGTAACGTTTATTGTGAAAGAAACATGCTGTTGCCACGAAGCTTGAGTAAGTATTTTGGCTTTTTGCTGTGCAAATAATATGGAAGCAAATAAAAGTAGGACTGCAAATAAAAAAGATTTTTTCATTTTTTAAATATTTTGTTTTTAACAAGTGTTCAAATATTTGTAAAATAACTGACCTTAAAAAGACCATTTAAATAATTTATGAACTTATATTTGTATAACCAATTTAGAATTTACGTATGATGGATGGTGAAGATTATTTAAGCGAGGACGTAAGCAACGATGTACAACGTTACGAAAAAATGCTCCGTAATAAAACTACAGAATATTTTGAAGCTGAAAGCCTAGAAGAAATTATAGATTATTATATTCAAACCAATAAGCTAAAAAAAGCATTTGCAACGGTAAATTATGCTATAAATATTTATCAGTCTCACTCCGAATTTATATTACAAAAAGCCGAAATTTATATTTTAGGAGAACGGTATGAAAATGCATTACTTGAACTTGAAAAGGTAGAAAGGTTTGAACCTTTTAATACCGATTTGTATTTATTGAAAGGAGAAACATTTTTAAATTTAAAACAATTTAACGATGCAGAAATGTGTTTTAACCTTGCTTTAAATTATACTGACGAAAGATTAGACATGCTTTTTGAAATTGCATATGTTTATGAAGATTCGGATATGTTTAGTAAAGCAATTGAATATTTTACCATATTAATTGATGAGTTCCCTTTAATTGATCAATCGTATTATGAAATAGGTCATTGTTTTAATCAGTTGGGCGAATACGAAAAGGCAGTTTATTTTTATAAAAAACTAATTGATAACGACCCATACAGTACAACTGCATGGTATAACTTAGGCATTATTTATTACAAAACCGATAAATTTGAAGAAGCACTTGATGCTTATGAATATTGCTTGGCAATAGATGAAGAATTTACTGCTGCTAAGTTTAATAAAGCCAATGTATTGGTAGAACTAGAAAGATTTGACGAAGCGATAAAGGAATACAAAAGCGGCATAGAAGAAGATGGTGAGGATAGCATTACTTATTGCAACCTAGGAGGTTGTTATGAAAGAATGGATAGGTTAGAAGATGCTCGCGAAAACTACAAATACGCTACTGAGTTAAATCCAAATATTGCTGAAGC
>JBAXCN010000004.1:0-76253 GCA_037141455.1 Bacteroidota bacterium | reverse complement strand
GTTAATGGTCTGCTATTTTGAATTTATAAGTTCTGTGAACTTTGGTGGTTTTGGCACCTAGTTTTTCAAATAATCCGTGCATTTTTGGGTTAAAATCCCCTATCCAACCAAGCTCAGAGGTATTTATGTGAGAGTATTTATTAGTGATAGAATTATATAAACTCATAATCATACCAGTTTCAATTCCTTTTTCTTGGTACTCTGGTATTACACCAAACACCTCACCCCTTATTCTATTTACTTGTCCAAATGTTTTATAATAAACAAATTTAAGTTTTGCCCACCAGTTAAATTTACCATTAAGTTCTTTAAAAATTTGGTTTACATCCATTACACTTACATAAAACCCAATTGGTTTTTTATTTGCATAAGCAAACCAAATGGCTTCTTCCATAATAATAGGTTTCAACTCTAGCATTTCAGCCATTATTCGTTCTTTGGTCATTGGTACAAAATCTTCTCTGTGCGACCACGCTTTGTTATAAATTTCAACAAAATCTAACCCAAATCGTTCCAATTCATTCATTTTAAAATGCTCAAAGCTATATTCTGAATTTTGCATAACACGTTCCGAAAGTTTTTTAAAACGAATCATATCAAAATTCGCATACGTTATTTCGCTGGTGGTTTGTTCTGTATGTTGAACAAAACCAAATTCTAAAAACTGTTTTTCGTAATATGCCCAATTAAAGTTTTCTTTATAAGATGGGTTTTTAAAACCAGCTACCATTAAACCCCAAAATGCATTTTTTTCACCAAAGTTTATAGGTCCATTTACCACATTTATACCTTGGTATTTTAACCAATTAATTGCCGTTTCGAACATTAATTTTGATGCATTTAAATCATCAATACATTCATAAAAACCTATACCACCATTGTGTTCATTTCCTTTAAATTGAGTGGTGTCGTAAAATGCCGCAATTCTCCCTATTGCTTGCCCTTGCTCATTTTTTAAAAGCCATTGTTTAGCTTTACCCGTTTTAAAGTGGATATTTTCGTGTTCATCAAAAACCTTTTTTATGTCTTTATCCAGCGGACAAATCCAATCGTTATTTCCTTTATAAATAATGCGATGCACATTTATAAATTCTTCGAATAATTTGGGCGTATTAACTTCTTGTATTTTCAATTTTTAAATAATTTAAAATAGTATTTGTTAAACAAAGGTTGAACTGCTAATTGATTAAAATGATTTTATTTTAGAAACGAATATTAGTTAATAATGAAAAGAAATTTCACGTTTCAAGCTATTAAAAACCTCATTGACACTAACATATTCATCAGTTTCAGCTTCGGCTACAATGTTAATATAGTCCTGATTTTGTAAAACATTTCCTGGTATTGAAAATGTTTTTTCTTTCTCCACTTTTTTCAAACCTTTCAAGCTTTCAATAGCATTTAATAGTTCGTCTTTGTCTGTGTTTTCATCAAAGGTTGCTATAAAACTTTTCATCATTAGAGTTAATATCTTTTTACATTCTTCTAAACAAAGCTTCTATGGTTTCAATAGTTACTTTTTCTTTCCAATCGGTTCCAATGGCATGGTTCCACATGTGCGGCAAGTTATAGGCTACATGAGCCATAGCTGTTATTTCAGCATCGCTCCAATTTTTACTCAAACCTTGAGGTAAAGTAATATGGTGTTTGGCTAACATGGTATTAAATTCAGCTACACCTTCTGGGTAATAATCGCCCAAATGTTGGAAAGCCAAACAATTGGCAAAGCAATGTTTTTCGCCAAAAATTTTGCTTAAACCATAACTCAAAGCATGGCAAACACCTACTTCGCTGTAAGTTAAACTTAAACCGCCCATTAACGAGGCCACCATTAATTTGTCATCGTTTTCAGCACTCTGACCAGCATTTTCGCCTAAATAAATATCGCGGCAAAGTTTTAAACTTTGTTCGCCATAAGCCATGCTGTAGGCGTTGTTTAAAATTCCATCTCGGCTTTCAATACAATGAATAAAAGTATCCATTCCAGTATAGAACCATTTGTCAACTGGCACACTAGCAGTAAGTTCAGAATCTAAAATTACTTGGTCAAATATTGTCCATTCGCATTTTAAACCTAGTTTTTTCTCAGGGCCGGTTAATACGGCTGTCATGGAACATTCAGCACCCGTTCCTGAAATAGTTGGAACGCCAACATGGTAAACACCTGGTTTTTTTATCAAGTTCAATCCTTGGTAATTTTGCGATGGACCTTCATTGCAAAGCATTAAAGCAAGTGCTTTGGCAATATCCATAATACTTCCACCACCAATTCCAATTACGCCACTTGGCAAACCTTTACCTGCTAAAATTTCATCACGTAATTGGTCAATTTGTTCGGTAGTTGGCTCATGTGGGTCAACATCAATAAAGTAAACAGTATCTTCAGGTTGATTTTGAAGCTTGTTAGCTAAATCTTTTCCATTGAAATAATTATCTACTATATAAACAAAATATTTATTGTTTTCGCTGCGTTTTGGAGCAATTATTTCGGTTAATTGCGCAAAGCTACCGCGTCCAAAAACAGTTTTTTCTATGCTTTTAAAATTTTTATGCATGTTTTATGTTAGCCACAGATTTCACAGATGGCACTGATTAATTTAATTTTTATAATTACTCTAACTTTAATTGAAAATTACCAAGTAAAACACCTTTTACGGTTATGTCTTCATTTAATTCTTCCCACCTTAATGCATAACCGTTTAATCGCAACTCAACTTTCTCTAATTCATCATCAGAAGCGTTTTTTAAAAGTTTGAATCTTGAAGCAGGAAATCCAATAATTCTTCTATCAGTTAATTGCACGTAAACTATTCTGTTTTTTACCCATACATCAACGCCTACTGGCTCCGCAATTAAACAATTCTGAATTAGAATGGTACTCATTTTGTTTACTTTTTACCTCAAAATACACAAATTAATTCTTCAAAAATAATCAGTGAAATCTGTGTAATCTGTGGCTAGTTTTATGCTGTTTGCCCCAAAGCTGCTTTAATGGATGTAGTCATTTTAGCAACCAATGCCGTTAATTCTTCTTCTGTCCAAGTAGCTTTAATTCCAAATGAAATTAAACGACCAATGGTTTTTTGTGTTTTTGGCAAATCAAGGTTTTTGTAGTCTTGAGGAGCTCCTAACAATTGAACATTCGTTTTAGCCGCTACTCTACCCTCTTTAATATGATCCCATTGATTGATAAAATGGTACATATTGGTAAACCAATAGTTAAAACCTGCTACACCATTTTTGTTAAATTCATCTACCGTAGCCATAGCTGCAGCAGTATTAGGCATAAACATGTTTAAAAAAGTAGCTGAATCACCATCGGCATCTGGAATGGTAGCAAAGCTAACACCAGGTATTTTTCCTAACTCCGCCATCATAAACTTTTTATGTTTATTATTTACCTCTCTAATCATTGGTACTCTGCGGGTTTGAGCCAAACCAACAGCAGCATGCAATTCAGAAATTCTGTAATTAAATCCTACTACAGGGTGGTTTTCCATTCCGCGGTTATTTCCTTGGTGGTCATGTCCATGGTCAGCAAAATTATCGGCTAATTTATAAGCAGTTTCATCGTTTGTAACAAAAACTCCACCTTCGCCAGCAGTTGCTATTTTAAAGAAATCGAAACTGTAACAACCAGTTTTACCGAACAATCCTGTTGAAGTTCCTTTATAACTTGCAGCCATTGCCTGACCAGCATCTTCAATCAGTACTAAATTATGCTCTTTGATTACCTGCATAATTTCGTCCATTTGTGCCATTTGCCCACACATGTGAACCAGCATAACTGCTTTTGTTTTAGGAGTAATTGCTTTTCTAATTCCTTCAGCACTTAAACATAAAGTTTCGTCAATTTCAGCAAAAACAGGCAACGCACCTGCAAAAATTACAGCTTCAACAGAGGCTATATAAGTAAATGGAGGAACAATTACTTCATCGCCAGCACCAATGCCTGCTGCTGCCAAAGCACAACTTACAGCAGTACTTCCGCTACTTACTGCATGTGCATATTTGGCTCCAACTAATTTGGCTACTTCTGCTTCAAACTCGCGTGCTTTCCAAATATTGTTGCGTTGTGCATCGTGGTTGTATCTAAATAAAATACCTGTTTCTAAAACATCGTTTATTTCTTTGCGCTCATCTGCGCCAAAATATTCGTTTCCTGCCATTATTAAAAATATGTTTGATTGTTTAAATTAATATACACTACAAATATAATTTTTGTAGTGATTAAATAAAATGAGTTTTAATGACATAATGAATAAAAAATAACACTAAATTAAACTTAAAATGGCGTCTTCAATTCTTTTAAACTTAAACTCAAATCCATCTTTGATAAAACGTTCCGGATAAACCCACCTGCTTTTTAATAATAATTCAGTTTCTGTATTTATAAGCCACGCCCCTATTTCTAAAAGCCACTTAGGTTGATTGATACCAATTGGCATATTTAGTTTTTCTCTTAATAGTTGCATAAAATAAGCATTGGTAACAGCATTTGGCGAAGCTAAATTATAAGTTCCTGCACAGTTGTTATTATTTATAAAATAGTCTATTGCGCTGCAAAAATCAGCTATATGAATCCAACTGAACATTTGTTTTCCGCTACCTGCTTTACCTCCTAGTCCAAATTTAGCCAAGTTTTTAAATGGAATCATCACACTTTTATCCTTTTGTAAAACAATGGCTATTCTTAAATTAATTTGCCTTACTTCATTAAATGAGAAACTATAAAATGATTGCTCCCATTTTTGGCAAACATCAACGCTAAAACCCTCTCCAATAATTCCGTCTGTTTCTGTATTGGGTTTTTCATATTCGTTTCGGTAAATGGTTCCTGAAGCTGCGTTCATCCAAACTTTTGGCTTTTGTTTGCATTGTTTTATTGCTTCTCCCAAAACAGCTGTACTATCTAATCTTGAAGCATAAATTTCGGCTTTGTTGGCTTCATTGTACCTACAATCAACCGATTTTCCTGTAAGGTTAATCAATGCTTCGGCACCTTCTAATTCAGCCACCCAATTGCCTAAATGCTTGGCATCCCAATTTACAAATGTGATGCCGTTTTCTATTTTAGAGTTACCTCGTGTTAAAATAATCACATGGAATTTATCTTTAAAATAATTAGCCAATTCTTGACCAATAAACCCACTTCCACCTGCTATAATAATTTTCTTTTTCATACTAAAAAAATTTAAAAACCAAAGGATAAATAGCCAATCTGAATACAAACCAACTTACACATAACCAAGCAGATATTTGATACAATTTTACTCTTTTTAAATGTTCTAAAAACATAAACATATAAACCATTCCGTAACTTACTGGTGCAAGAAGTGATATATTTATTTCTAGTTTTTGAATGAATAACAAACCAATTCCTAAGGCTCCTAAAAGCAATGCACCAAATAAGGAAACAGCAGCTATTTGTCCAGCATAATCGTAAAATTTTTTCTGTTTTAAACTATAAAATACCAAAGCTTGAATAGGAAATTGTGATGCAAACAGCGCAAAATCAGGAAATAGAATTTGGGTATTTAAAAACGAATATAAAAAAGTTTGAAAGAACCATGTTACTGTAAAATGAACCACTAAACCACAAAATACAATAAAAGCCAACCGGTATTTTAGGTTTTGTGTAGGATTACAAGCACTGTTTTGAGGATTTTTTCCAGGGGCAATCATTTTTCTGTTGAATGAAATAAAATTATAAAGAATGTTTAAAAACCTATAAACCAAAGGTTGTTTTCCAATTTTAGCTATAAATGGAAAACTAAAACCAACCACTTTTAAAAGGCTATCAATGCCATAAGTAATTTCATTATTGGTACTGTTAACCAAAGCTATTTTGTTGCAAGCAAGGTTTTTATCAATTTCCTTATTGTTTTCAAAATCAAAGTTGGCAAAGGCTGTTCGGCCATTTTTATCTAGCAAACCTTGTTTTATAAATTGGCTTGTATATGCATTACAAAGCGGACATTCAGCATCGTAAATTAAGGTGTGGTTGGTTAAAGTTTTCATGGTTTTAGCTCAGTATTATTTTATGTTTTCTGTTTTTCAACTCCTTCAGAGTTGTATTGTTAGTTAGTTTTTTACAACCGAGTTTCACTCGGTGTTATTTATATTAAACTCCTTCGGAGTTCTTTATTTCATTAGCTCCGAAGGTTTTGAATTACTCAATAACTTAATTTCCAAGTGCTTGGTTTTCTTTTGATTTACGTTTGCCTCTAAAAAATAAGTAAAGGTTGAAGAATAGCATTAAACCAAGGTAAATAGAGAATCCACCAACTTTTAAGCTCAATACTTCCAATAAAGTTTGACCATTAAAAACCTCATAGTTGGTTTTAAGCATTAGCATGGCAAAACCAATATTTAACAAATAAAAACCAACTCTAAATAAATGATTAGTTGAATCTGCTATTTCTGCCCTGCCTCTAAATATATCAAGCATAAAAATTTTACCACTATTAAAAAGAGTTTTGGCAACATAATAAGTTAAAAATAATGTAACTGGTAAATAAACCGAGTAAGCTGCAATTAAAAAATTGTTGTTCATAATAATTGTTGTTTTAAATTGTTAGTGATTGATTGAATATAATTTTTGAATTTGTTTATTGAAATGTGAAAAGGTGTACATGTTAAAATAATGCATTATTGCTAAACCAATAATGAGCATTCCAATGCGCTTGCTCAGCTCTTCAATAAGTTGCGGAATAGAATTTATTTCCGAAAAAATATGGATAGAGACTGCTGCATATCCTAAATTTAGTAGGTAATAACCTAACAATAAAAATCTGTTTAAAATGCTTGCTAATTCTAAGTTTGAATTAAATGTGTCATTTAAAAATACAATACCTTTTTTAAATAAAATCCAACCCACAACTACTGTAATGTAAAATGTTATAGGAAGGTAAATAATGTAACTTATTAAATTATAATTATTCATGTAGTTTCTATATTTTCAATTTTTATTGAAAGTTAAATGTCGAAAAAAACTCCAATTTAAGGAGTTAAAAAGTTTTTAATACTATTATTATATCATTTTTAAAATGGTACCAAAAAACCAGCTTTCATCTGCTTTAAGCATCATATCAACCGATTTATCCATTTTTCCCACAAAATCACTTAAGTTATTTACCGTTTCGGTAAAGGCTTTAACTTCTTTATCTTTTTTATCGCCTTCAATTACCTTCAATCCATTAAGCACCTTTAAAACGGGTTCTATTTCTCTGCGTTTACGCTCTCTGGCTATAATTTTTGCAATCTCCCAAATATCTTTTTCGGAAACAAAATATTCTTTTCTATCGCCCGGAACAAGTTCTTTACTAATCAATGTCCAATTCATTAATTCACGTAAGTTCATATTGGCATTTCCGCGCGAAACATTTAATTGTTCCATAATATCTTCGGTACACAATGCATTTGGACTGATTAACAACAAAGCATGAACTTGCGCCATGGTTCTATTTATCCCCCACTCGCTTCCTAAAGTGCCCCAAGTTTGAATAAATTGTTTTTTGGCTTCTGTTAAATTCATGAAGCAAATGTAATTGAATATTTTAAACTTTCAATTATTTCTGAAAGTTTATTTAGTAAATTGACAAATATCAAAGTTTGGAGCACAAAAAAAGGCTGCTTTAATTTAAAAGCAGCCTTTAATTTATCAATTAAATTCAGTCAATTACAAACCAAATTTACCTCTTAATTTTTCAACTTCTGCAACACGTTGAATTGATACAGCATAAGCTGCAATACGCATTGGGATTTTATATTTTAAAGAAGCTGCATATACACCTTCAAAAGCTGTTTTCATTACTCTATCAGCTCTACGATAAACGCGTTCTTCTGTCCAATAGTAACCTAATCTATTTTGTACCCATTCGAAATAACTAACAGTTACTCCACCAGCATTAGCCAAAATATCTGGTACTACCATAATTCCTTTTTCATTTAAAATATGATCAGCACTAGCACTAGTAGGGCCATTTGCACCTTCTACTATAATTTTAGCTTTTATTCTTGATGCGTTTTCTTCAGTAATTTGGTCTTCCATAGCAGCCGGAACTAATACTGTTACATCTAATTCAAGCAATTCAGCATTGGTAATTTTAGTTGCTTTGTAACCCTCTAAAGTTCCATTATTGCCATCACGGTAGGCAATAGCTTCTTCAATGTTAATTCCTTCTGCATTATGGTAAGCACCGCTTACATCGCTGATTGCAACAATTTTTAAACCTTGTTGCGCAATTAATTTAGCACTGATTGAACCAACATTTCCAAAACCTTGAACAGCACAAGTAGCGCCAATTGGGCTAATACCTAATTTACCTAAAGCTGCTCTGGTTGAAACCATAACACCACGTCCTGTTGCTTCTACTCTGCCTAATGAACCTCCTAAAACAATTGGTTTACCGGTTACTACTGCTGGAGAAGAACGACCTACTAATTTTGAATATTCATCCATAATCCAAGCCATTTCTTGCGGTCCGGTTCCCATATCAGGAGCAGGAATGTCTTTATCAGGACCAAATACATCCACCATCATATCAGTGTAAGAACGAGTTAATCTTTCTAACTCACCTTTGCTCATGCTTTTTGGATCGCATTTAATACCACCTTTTCCACCACCATAAGGAATTCCAACAACTGCACATTTCCATGTCATCCAAGCTGCTAAAGCTTTTACTTCATCTAAATGTACATCCATACTGTAACGAATTCCACCTTTACTTGGGCCTAAATTGGCATTATGAACTACTCTAAAACCTTCAAATACTTTCACTTTCCCATCGTCCATTGTTACAGGTATATTTACAATAACTGTTTTTTGTGGAGCAATTAATACATTGTAATCGCTTTCGTCAAGACCAATAATTTTTGCTGCTTGGTCAAATCTTTGTTTCATTGACTCGAATGGGTTTTCTGAGCCATGCTTAATCACGTTATCTTTTTGTGACATATTTTTTATGTTTTAAAGGTTTAAATAATAGTGGCGGCAAACCTAAACAAATTTTTAAAAATTGCTATTATATTTGAATCACTTATCCACTTTATTGTTGTTAGTTGTTGTTTTAAAGTGTTTAAGTTTTTATGTGTTTAAGTGTTTAAGTTATTATACGTATATTTTTTAAAAACCTTAACACTTCTGTACTTTACCACCTTAACACTTCAACACATAAACACTTAATTAACTCACCCTGTTCATCAACCCTTCGGCTGTATTTATTAATATGGATTTCTTTGTTTCATCTACACTTACATCAGCTAAATGCTTGTAGGCTAAATCTAAATATTGTTGTTTTTTGCTTTCGGCAAATTGTTTAATTAAGTATTTATCATACAAATTAATTACGCTTTGTACTTTTTGTTCAGTATCGGTTAATTGCATCAGGTCGTCTAATAATTTCTTATCATCTTTATGCACCGATTCAAAAAGTTCTATTAATAAAAGTGTTTTTTTGTTGGCAATAATATCACCACCCACTTGCTTGCCAGTTATGGTTCCATCGCCAAAAGTATCTAAAATATCATCTTGTATTTGAAATGCAATGCCAATGTTTTTACCAAATTCATAAAGGTTTAAAGCATCCCCGTTATTGGCTCCACCAATTAATGCACCTAATTGCAATGAGCAACCTAACAAAACAGCAGTTTTAAGCTTTATCATTTCCAAATATTCATCGTGCGAAACAGACTTTTGGGTTTCAAAATTCATGTCAATTTGCTGCCCTTCGCATACTTCAATGGCTGTTCTGTTAAAAATATCGAGTAGTAGTTTTAAATGAGTGGTTTCAGTTTCGCAAAGCAATTGCGTAGCTTTTATCATCATCAGATCACCACTTAAAATGGCAATAGGCATGTTCCATTTTTTATAAACAGTTTCCTTGCCTCTTCGCAAAGGTGCATTATCCATGATATCATCGTGCACCAAAGTAAAGTTATGAAATACCTCAATAGCATGAGCTGCATGTAACGCTTTTTCAATATATGAATCAAATAAATCGCAAGCCATTAATGCCAAAATTGGGCGCAAACGTTTGCCTCCCAATTGCATCATATAATTAATTGGTTCGTACAATTCTTTAGGATTAGCACCATAATTAGCCGCATTGATATGGCTAGAAAATAGTTCAAATAGTTGTTGGTATGTTTTCATATTAAAGCCTCAAACTTATGTGTTTTTTGGTTCATTATTAAATTGAGTTTGATTTTAAAAACAATCAATTTTTAATCTTATTTATATTGTTGTCCTGTTCTATTTGGATCTTTTAAGTCAATCCAAAAAACATGCATTGGTTCACTTTCATCCTTACTCCCATTTTGATTTGAGTCTAACTGCGCAAACACAAACATTAAGTCGTTTTCTGAATCATATTCTGATTTAATAACTGAATAGTTTTCTGGAACCAAAAACTTTTGTTTTTCACCATTAATATTAAATAGATAGATTCTTCTAAGGTCGTTTGAATTAATAAAGTCATCTTTATTGGTATCATCATTATAAAGTGAAACAATAAAGTAATTTCTATTAACTGGTTTATAATTTAAAGTATCTTTAATAAAAGATGGATAATAAAATGTTTTAATAAGTACAGGTTTTTCAAAAAATAGCTTTTGTTTATTTTCCTTCATATCGTAATGAGAAATATTTACAAAATTATAACCGTAAACAGCCTCAAATCCCGGCAAAATATGGTTATTCCAAATATTGGTATTGTTAGGATTATATTCGTAATTTTCTTCTTTAGTAATAAAATTATTAGACCCAATAAAAGTGGTTTTTTTATCTTTTTTATAATTCACTTTAAAAATAGAAGTTACTCGCACATTTGGAATACCAGTTAATAAAACACCTCCCGGACGGGTTTCAAATTTCAAAGAATCTTTTTCCAATCCATTGATATTTGACGTTTCTGGGCTTTCCTCATAATTGTTTACTTGAAATCCTTTTTGAAGTTTTGCTCTAGATGTACAACTTGTAATTAAAGCGAAACCAATTGTATAAATTAAAGCATTTTTCATTTTTAATTTGTTGTTTATTGGAAAATAGGTGTTTACTGTTAAATGTTTGCCAAATATAAAAATGCATTTGTTGGAAGCAAGTAAATTCAATAATCAGGATATACTTTATTTTTAGCAACGAAATTTAATGAAGATTACTTGCTATTATTCGACCCTTTTAGGGTCGTTGTTGTGGTTAACTTTTATACCTCGAATTTCATTCGAGGCTAGTAATATTAAATCCTTTCAGGATTGTTGTTTTTTTAACAACGAAATTTAATGCAGACTTCCTGCTGTAATTCGACCCTTTTAGGGTCGTTGTTGTGTTTAACTTTTATACCTCGAATTTCATTCGAGGCTATTAATATTCAATCCTTTCAGGATTGTTGTTTTTAAAACATTTAGAATGAGTAGTATTTTTATTTCAACATTCATTCACGCCTTGTGTGATAAAAACTCATTCACGCCTTGCGTGATAAAAATTCATTCACGCCTTGCGTGATAAAAATTCAACATTCATAATTTAACATTCATGAATAATTCCCTTACCTTTACCCCCATTAATCTTACCATAATTTGATTGTAGTTAATACTCAACCCTTCTCTTTAGTTTATACGCTTGTAAATCACCCACACTTAGGTTATTTGCTTGAACCACATATAGTTCAAATAAATAGCTTGGGTAAATACTCGCTTACTCACCAACGTGTATTTACTAAAACACTCGACTACTTTAAAAGATGTTTGCAAAAAATAGATTATGAAATAATAGCCATATTAGATGAACTAGACGATGACTTTATATTTAAAAAATTTAATGCCGAAACAAAAAAGAAAATAAAAAGCACTGAGTTTTTTAATAAAATAAACGAAAACCCAATTTTAGATAAAGTAATAAAACCATTTATTGAAGAGCGGATGAACAAGGCATTGTGTCTGCTTAGAGGCACAGCTATTTTTAAAACAGGTAACGACAATAATCCAACATCGGTTCAAATAGATGTAGCCAAAGAAAAAGCTTCGGTTTTGTTTCATTTTAAAAGAGACAGTGAAGGCACTAGGTATTTTCCAACCATAAAATTTAAAGGGGTAAGGGTGGAATTTATGTTTAAAAATGCCCAAATAGTTTGCTACAACCCAGCATGGATGCTACTTGGAAACGACTTGTTTGATTTTGAAAAAGACTTAGATGGCAAAAAGCTACAGCCATTTTTAAACAAACGATTTATTCAAATTAACAAATCATCAGAAGAGGTATATTTTAATAAATTTGTATACCAACTTATAGAAAAATACAATGTATATGCCGAAGGTTTTGAAATAAATACCCAACAACCACAAGGCGAAACGCAATTAAGTATGCAGCAAGTTATAGGAAACGATATTGCATTAAAGCTTTCGTTTAAGTACAACGATGCTACATTTGAATATGGCAGTAATAACAAAGTGCTGGTAACTGTTAAAAACCATAACGACAATTATACTTTTACTAGGGTAAAACGCAATAATAGTTTTGAGCAAGAAAAGTATGAAGTGCTTGTTAAATTGGGTTTAAAACAGTTTAATGGCCCCTACTTTACGCTGAAAGGCAATAAGTTAAAGGCAAATACAAGCCATATAAACCTTATAAACGAGGGCACAAACAAATACGATTTTTTAGAATGGTTAAACGAAAACCACAGTGCTTTAACCAATGAAGGAATAAAAATACTACAAGATGACAAGGCTTATTTTATAGGCGCTAGGGAAATGAAGTTGGAAATAAATGAACAAAAAGATTGGTTCGATGTACAAGCTTTGGTTTTTTTTGGCGAGTTTAAAATACCTTTTATTGCGCTGCGTAATTACATATTAAAAGGAATTAGGGAATTTACATTGCCTAACGGAATGATAGCCATAATTCCTATTGAATGGTTTGGCGACCTAAGTGGTTTGCTTGAATTTAGTACTAACAACCAAGATATAATAATAGATAAAAAGCACGTTGGTTTGCTGGAAGAGATTGCAAATAATGGCGGTAAATATTTAAACTTTAGCGATAAGTTAGATAAAATAAAAAATTATGGGCAAATAAAAGATGCAGAAATGCCTTTAAATTTTAAAGGTGTATTAAGGCCATACCAACAAGCTGGATTTAATTGGTTTTACTTTTTAAAGGAAAATCAGTTTGGAGGTTGCCTTGCAGATGATATGGGACTTGGAAAAACAATACAAACTTTGGCTTTAATTCAAAAAGAACACGAGTTATTTAAAGCAAGTCCTGGTGCAAAAGCGCAATCAAGTGCTAAAGCAAATATTGTTTTAAAGAATAATTTACTTAACCAAATACAACCAAATACCAATAGCATTGGGCAAATAGATTTATTTAGTGCTGCAAATACTCAAAACAATGCTGTGGGGTTACAAACTGAAAATATACCTTTTCAAAACAAGTTAAGTATTGAATCGTTTGTTAGTGATGGTTTAGTTAGAACTAGTTTAATAATAGTTCCAAACTCGTTGGTATTTAACTGGCAAAACGAAGCAAAGAAATTTACTCCCAATTTAAAAATATTGGTTTACACAGGCTCGCAACGCATAAAAAGTAGCCATTACTTTAATAACTTCGATTTAATAATAACCACATACGGAACTGCCAGAGTTGATGCAGACATTTTAGCTCAGCACAAGTTTAATTATATAATATTAGACGAAAGCCAATCGATTAAAAATGCGAGTTCTCAGTCATCGAAAGCGGTTCGGTTGCTTAAATCGAACTTTAAATTGGTATTAACCGGAACACCAATAGAAAATGGTGTGCAGGAATTATGGAGTCAGCTATCGTTTGTTAATCCAGGTTTGCTAGGCAGTGTTTCATCGTTCAACGAGCGTTTTGTGGTGCCAATAGAAAAAGGAAAAGATGAGTTTAAAATGCAACAGTTAAAAGCCATTATTAAACCATTTGTATTGCGCAGAACCAAAGACCAGGTGGCTAAAGATTTGCCCGAAAAAACAGAGCAAATTATTTATTGCCAAATGACAGATGAGCAAGCCGAAGCTTACGAAACTACTAAATCGTATTACAGAAATGAAATTTTAAAATCGGTTTCAGAAATAGGTGTTAGCAAGTCGCACTTTACGTTATTAAAGGGCCTAACCAAATTGCGACAAATAGCCAATCATCCTGTTTTAGCTAATAAAGAATATGAATTTGGCAGTGGTAAATTTGATGAAGTAATAGCCAGAGCAAACACAGCAAAAGCCGAAGGACATAAAGTTTTAATGTTTTCGCAATTTGTAAAACAGTTAGATATTTATAGAAAAAACTTTGATTTACAAAAGCATCCATACAGTTATTTAGATGGAAGCATGACAAATATAGAAAGGCAAAATGCGGTGTTGAATTTTCAATCAAAAGAGGATTTACCTTTCTTTTTAATATCGTTAAAAGCGGGAGGTTTGGGCTTAAACTTAACCAATGCCGATTATGTGTTTTTAATTGATCCTTGGTGGAACCCAGCAATTGAACGCCAAGCAGTAGATAGAACCCATAGAATAGGACAAACTAAATCGGTATTTATTTATAAGTTTATAACCAAAGACACAGTAGAAGAAAAGATTATTGCCTTGCAACAAAAAAAGAAACTATTGGCCGATAACATTATAACCACCGAAGAAAGCTTTATGAAAACAATAGATGTGAATGAGATTATTGATTTGTTGAGTTAGGGATAAAATATTATATTTAAAATCAATTAGTTGAAAAGTTATATTTCTCATTTTTATAAATAAATAAATAAATTGCCGCCATGAAAAAACTATTATTAATCGTAACAATACTTTTAAGTATTCAAACAAAATCAAATGCACAATTTTTTGCAACAGGTTATTATGGAACAGCTTTCCCTTTTTTTGATATAGAAGAAGAACTTAAAAATTGTTATGTAGGTGGGGAGTTTCAAGTTGGCTACCGCTTAAAAGACAAATCAAATGTTGGGCCTTTCGCTTTTGGAATGATAGTAAGCAATTATACTTTTGATAGTAAAAAAAATGACCCCTACAATAGATCATTAAGCCTACAAAAACTTGAAGATGCTGAAATAACTTCTTATTCAACAACATCTGTGATGGCTACATTAGATGCTTATATTTTTGAGGAAAGTAAAAATGTTTATGGAGGTTGGGAAATTGGTTATTTATTTTGGAAATCAGAGGGAAATAATGGAATAAGTGGCATTCCGTATAGCGGTGGTGGTTTTGCTATTGCTCCAGTAATTGGAGGTAAATTTCCAATAAATAAAAATATAGGAATTTCATTCAGATTTAACACAATGATTGGTTTTACTGATAAAAATGGCTATTTCAATACTTTATATTCTAGTGCTAAATTAGGCGTAACATATAGTCTTGCCAAAAAGAGTACTAAAAAAGAATCTTCAAAATAAATAACTAATGAAAAAAATTATTTCAATACTGTTTTTATTAGTAACTTTATATGCCAAATCTCAAATTCAAGTTGGATCAGCAGAACTTCCTCAGCTAAATAGAAGCGGGAAACTTACTGAAGAAAATGTTGAAAATTTAAGAAATCAAACAACAACTGTTTTTGTATTACAAAACAACGATTCATTAATAAAAAGTGAATTTGAAATGGCCTTAACTCAAGTATGGACTGTAAATAAATTTAAAGTAATTCTTCCTAGCGAACTAATTCAATATGCTAATAGAACTGATTGTGCTTTTACAAGTTTTGGAGGCTATGTGATATATAAAGAAGGAGGAGGACGTAGCACACACATATTTTATGACTTAAGGTTTCCTAAATTAAACAAAAATGGAGCAGTTGAAGATTGGGTATTGATAAGTCGCATAGCACTTTTTCCAGAAGATGATATGTGGGCTAAGATATATGATTCTGAAGAGTATTCTGAAAAAGTATCGGATGAAGTAACTATGGTAAAATTATTACAATCAATTATTCACTTTAGAAATTGGAGTCCAGGTTTTATAAAAGGTTATTTTAAAAGGATAAACGATTTAGTTATTAAAGGAAATACTTGTGGAGAATTTACTGAATTTTTAGATTTAAATAACTTAAAATACTTAAAGAATGATACACTTTATTTACCAGAATATATAAAAGAAGATAAGGAGAAAAAAAGCCATATTGTTTGGGTTAATTTATTTAAAGAAAAAAATCTTACCATAAAAAACTTACCTTTTACAATTGTTTTTTTAAATCAAACTAAGCTTGATAGCATGATACTTAATAGAAAAGAAAAATTCTTGTACTTGTCATATATTCGTTCATCAACAGATAAGTTTGTTAGTATTTTTGAAGGAACAACAGGTAATATGTTGTATTCAAAATATACAGCAGTTAGCTATAACTTTAAAAAGAAAGATTTAGAAAAAATTGCTGAAATAATTAAGTAATGTTAAATTGTTAAACAAAAAATTTAGTGTTGTACAAAACAAACTAAATCGGTATTTAATTATAAGTTTATAACCAAACATACAGTAGAAGAAAAGATTATTGCCTTGCAACAAAAAAAGAAACTATTGGCCGATAGCCTTATAACCACAGAAGAAAGCTTTATTAAAACAATAGATGTGAATGAGATTATTGATTTGTTGAGTTAGGGCTGTAGTTGATGGTTGATAGAATTGTTTTTCAAATTATAATTAAATCACGCCTTGCGAGACAAGCATTCAATCACGCCTTGCGTGACAAGCATTCATTCACGCCTTGCGAGACAAGCATTCATTCACGCCTTGCGTGACAAGCATTCAATCACGCCTTGCGTGATAAAAATTCAGCATTCAAAATCCCTAATATCCTCTCCTATTCAGCTCTTGTTGGTATTTTCGTGCATTTAATTGGTGTTGAGCAAATGTTTCAGCAAAGTTGTGGTAGCCACTTAAATCGTCTTTAGCACAAAAATATAGGTAATTATGTAGTGGAGCATTTAATACTGCATCAATTGCTTCGGGCGAAGCCATACATATTGGGCCAGGTGGTAATCCTGAATTTAAATAAGTGTTATAAGGCGAATTGAATGCTAAATGAATACTTAAAACCCTTTTTATTGTACTGTCGTTTAATGCAAAAAGTACTGTTGGATCGGCTTGTAATGCCATTCCTTTTTCTATTCTATTTAAATAAACTCTTGCCACAATTGGCATTTCATCAATTTTATTGGTTTCGCTCATCACTATAGATGCCAAAGTAGCCACTTGTTGCAAACTAAGTTTCATTAAAATAGATTTTGTAGTTCTGTTTACATTCCAAAAAGTGTTGTACTCTTTTATCATTCTTTCAATAAGTTTTTGCCCAGTAATATTCCAATATATATTGTAAGTGTTAGGAACAAATAAACTAATAATATTATTTTCATCCATTTTGGCTTTTTTCAAAGTGTTAGAATCGTTAATAATATTCAACAAACTTGCACTGTCTAACTCCAATTGTTTTGAAAGTGCTAAAGCTAAATTTTCTTTTCTTTTAGCATATTTTACAACTAAGTTCAAAGGTTCTTGACTACCCGATTTTAAAATTTTAATAATATCTAAGTTACTTAAACCATACTCAATTTTGTACCTGCCTGGTTTAATTTTATCACTTATATCTAACAGTTTAGCCACTCTCTCAAAAGACTCTGGGTTTTTTAAAATTTCGTCTTTTTTTAAATTAAACATCAATCTATCGAAACTTTGGTTCGATTTAATATAAACATAAGAAGCCTTTTTGTTTGCATCTTTCACATTATT
Source organism: Bacteroidota bacterium (assembly GCA_037141455.1). GTDB lineage: Bacteria > Bacteroidota > Bacteroidia > UKL13-3 > UKL13-3 > JAAFJM01. The sequence continues at coordinate 58,502 of JBAXCN010000004.1, read as the reverse complement.
TAAAAGTAAATCAGCAGCAAATTTATACGCTGCAAATACCAGTAATAAACCAATTATTAAACTTGTATATCGCCAACTAATAGTAAAATTTTTTATCATTTTGAGTTTTAGAATTGGCACAATAAAAACAAATGATTTGAATTTATCAATTCTATGGAGTTATTTGCCAAAATATTTAACATTAAAGTAAATTTAATTAATAAAAATAATATGATTGTAGTTACAGGAGCAGAAGGATTTATTGGTTCGTGTTTAGTAGCAAAATTAAACCAATACAACTATAACGACCTAGTATTGGTTGATGATTTTGATAGTTGGCCTGAAAGAGCTAAAAACCTAAACAATAAAAAATATACTGAAAAAGTAGAACGCAAAGATTTTTTTAATTGGTTTGAAAAAAACGCAAATCAAGTTCAATTTGTTTTTCATATTGGTGCCAGAACCGATACAACTGAAACTAACGAAGCTATTTTTAAAGAATTAAACCTCGATTTTAGTAAAAAATTATGGGCCATTTGTGTAAATGAAGGCATTGCTATGGTTTATGCATCGAGCGCTGCAACTTATGGCGAAGGAGAAAATGGATATGATGATGATATTTTAAAACTTGATAATTTAACCCCATTAAATTTGTATGGCAAATCGAAAAACGATTTTGATAAATGGGCAATTAATGAAGAAAAGAAACCTTATTTTTGGGCAGGTTTAAAGTTTTTTAATGTATATGGGCCAAATGAATACCATAAAGGAAGAATGGCTTCAGTAATTTACCATGCATACCATCAAATAAAAAAAACGGGCGAAGTAAGTTTATTTAAATCGCATAGGCCTGAGTATAAGGATGGGGAACAAATGCGTGATTTTATATATGTAAAAGATTTGTGTGATGTTTGCTTGTTTTTAATGGAAAACAGAAAAAATAGCGGCCTTTATAATTTAGGAACTGGAAAAGCAAGAACTTGGAATGATTTAGTAAATGCTATTTTTAAAGCCTTAAATTTAAATTCAAAAGTTAATTACATTGATATTCCAGAAGATATTAGAGACAAATACCAATATTTTACCGAAGCAAATATGAATAAGTTAATAAGCATTGGCTATACAAAACCGTTTACTAAAATAGAAGAAGGAGTATTTGATTATGTAAACAATTATTTAAATTCAAGTACTTTTGAATAATAAAAAATTAATTTTGAGTAAATTATATTTGTTAAAGTCCACAAACTTATAAGGTGTTTAAAAACTATAAATTTCGTACTTTATTTATTCGTTTTCTTATATCGATTTTGCTTTTGCAAATATCGTTTATAGCTGAACAACGCTATTTAAAAAACACCCCACAACAACAACTTGATAGTTATATAAAACTTCAGGAAATAATTAAAAATAAAGAGCTTGGTTTAGTAAATGCATATCAAAATTTAGTAAGAGATACTGTTAATTTTGAAAGAAATTGGTTAGATATAAATGCTGTTGCAGTAAAACAAAACTGCATTATACAAATTGTTAAAAACGATACTTTAATTTGCTGGACGAGCAACTTAATAAATACATTAAAATTCAATTCGAATTTTAAAGATGGCATAAGTTTAATACTTAATAATAATGGCTCCTATTTGGCTTATTATAAAAAAACTGGTAGCTTCCAATTCGTATTATTTTATAAAATTTATGAAAGATATAACTATAAAAACCAATATTTAAACAATAAATTCAATTCTGATTTATTGTTTTTAGACAACGGAATCATTAGTCCGCAGCCATTAAAAAGCTTTTTTGATATTAAAGATATAAGTGGGAAATACTTATTCTCCATTGAAATTTTTAGTAAAGATTGGTTAGATAATATTTGGCTAATTCTATTTTCGGTCATTGCATTAATTATTTTTTGTTTCAATTTTCATTTACTGTGTAACTACCTTTTGCAGTTCAATATTGCATTGGGAACTCTTTTATTTTTTGGTGTAATGTTTATTGTAAAAAAACTATTGCTTTTTTACCAGTTACCCTCCTATTTGTATCATAATTCGTTGTTTAGCCCTGTAGTATATGCATCAAGCGATATTGTTCCATCGCTAGGCGACTTTTTAGTAGTAGTTTTAATGGCTTTATGGTTTGTTATGCTTATTGACGCCAAACGTATTTTAGCCATTAATGAAAAAAATATTTATATAAAATATGTTAAACTTATTTTTATTGTATTACTTACCATAATTGCTGTCGACTCAGGTATTGATAGTACTAAAAGTTTGGTTTTTGACTCTCAAATATCATTCAGTCTTAAAAATGTTTATTTGCTTAGTCAATTTAGTTTTTATGGACTATTAATAGCAGTTATTCTCATAGTTGTAATTCATGTTTGTATTAAAAATACTTTTATATTTATTAAAAGAAATAATTTTAATTATTGGCTAATTACCGCCATAATTTTATTGATATTTTTTGTTGTTCATCCCTTAATTCTTTACCACGTTTTCGATAGAGCTCATGTATATACTTTAGGTTCGTTGGGTTTTTTGTTAATTTTTATTTGTTTTAACTATTTTGTACCAAAAGCCAATCGATTTCAGCATTATTTTATTTTAGTCATCCTTATTTCATTTGCAGCTAGTTTTTCAATAAACTATTTTTCAAACTCAAAAGACATAGAAAACAGGAAGCTTTTTGCCGAAAAATTAATTTCGCAAAATGATATAAATACTGAGTACTTTTTAAAGGACATTGAAAAAAAAATTATACAAGACAAGCAAATTAAATATTACTTTTTAAATCCAATTGCTTCAAAATCGCAATTTAAGAAAACCATTAGGCAGCTATATTTTACTGGCTATTTAAGCAAATACGAAGTAACTATTTTCGATTACGATTCAATAGGAAATCATTTAAATGAGCGAAATAATCTATCCTTTTTTCAACTAAATCAAATTTACAAAAACCAATCAATTGAAACTATAAACGACTATTTTAGGTATTTAAAAACAAATAGTTTTTTAAAAGGATATTTATCAAAATTTGTTATAAAAAATGGTAATTTAAATTTAGGATATATTTTTATACACCTTCAGCCTAAATTAATTCAAGATGAAAACCGATTTGAAGAACTTCAAATAGAGGGAACGAGTAACACCATTGGCTTTAAAAAATTTGATTACAGTTATGCCATTTACAAGAACAATGCATTAATTAGCCAAAGTGGAAATTATCCCTACAGAACTGTAAATAGTAAAACAACTGAGAAAGGAAAGTACATTAACTTTTACGAAAACGACTTTGAGCATTTACAACTAAATGCTGATAACCAATTTACAGTTTTAGTTAGCAAAAAAGACGAAGCTTTTTTTGAACCACTGGGTTTGTTTTCGTTAATATTTACTTTTTTTACATTGGTTTTAATTTTATCGCTTTCGGTGTATACTATTGTAAACTCTCGCTTCCTAAAAAGATTTAATTTTATAAAATCAAAAACTTATAGGTTTATAAAACATTTTATAAATCGATTTTTATTTATTAAAGATCCCGATGTAGTTTTAATTAGAACTAGAATTCAGGTTTCAATTATTTTAATAGTATTTATTACTTTAAGTATTACTGCGTATGTTACAATTAGTTTTATTCAATCGGAATATAACAACAAGCAAAATGAAAAATTAAGTAGGAAAATTAGAAGTGTAGTAAACACATTACAAAGCGAAGCATCAAGTTTTATTATAAATAATAAGCAAAGCGAAACCAAAGCATATTTAAACCAACTAGCCGATTTTTACGATACCGATATAAGTATTTATAACTTAAATGGACGATTAATTGCAAGTAGTATTAGTAAAGTGTTTGATGAAGGGGTTATTGCCGATTTGATTAATCCAACAGCATTTTACCATTTAAATAAATTAAAAGAATCGCAATTTAGCCAAGCAGAAAATATAGCCGAATTTGGCTACATGGCTGCTTATGTTCCAATTTATAAAAACGAAAATAATTTAATTGGCTATGCACAATTGCCATACTTTAGCAAAAGAGCAGATTTATTAAGCGAAATATCAAGCATAATTGTAGGTTTTATAAATTTATATGCCCTCCTATTTATAGTTATTGGAATAATAGCTTATATTATTTCTAAAAACATTTCTTACCCTTTAATTTTAATACAAAAACAGTTAAGTACTACCAATTTGGGTAAGAAAAATGAGCCAATACTTTGGACAAGAAAAGATGAAATTGGCGACTTGGTAAAGCAATACAATTTAATGATTGAAAAACTGGAAGAAAGTGCTACTATGCTTGCTCAAAGTGAACGTGAAGGCGCATGGAGAGACATTGCAAGGCAAATTGCCCATGAAATAAAAAACCCATTAACTCCAATGAAATTAAGTGTTCAGCATTTACAAAGAGCTTGGAATGATAAACACCCAAAATTAGAGGAAACCTTTCATAGAGTTAGTAAAACTATTATAACCCAAATTGATGTTTTAAATGATTTAGCCAGTGAGTTTAGTAATTATGCAAAAATGCCAACTCCCGAATTTGAAAATATATTTTTAAAAGAATTTATTCAGCCAATTATTTATTTGTACAGTGCCGAAGAAAATGTAAAAATAATAAACCAAATACCTGAATCTGTTAGTGTTTATTTTGATAGAAATTATTTAAACAGAACCTTTACAAACCTAATTAAAAACGCTATTCAAGCCATTCCTGATGAAAGAAAAGGATTGATAGATATCAATGCAATTGTAGAAAAAGAAAGTGTAATAATTAAAATACAAGACAATGGAAAGGGCATAAGCAATGCGGATGTTTCAAAAATATTTACTCCTTATTTTAGTACAAAAATATACGGAATGGGATTAGGCTTACCTATGGTAAAAAATATGATTGAAGCTGCAGGAGGAAAAATAAGTTTTACAAGTAAGGAAAACGAAGGAACTGTATTTGAAGTAGTTTTACCGCTAGGAAAAGATGATTAATATGAAAAACAAAAATTACATTACCATTCTTATTTTTTTGATTTCTATTGCAAAATGTTACTCACAAGTAAAAACACTTAACAGTGGAATTATATTTCAATATTATGCATTTGAAAATAGCAATCCTGTTTATAGCCTTGGATACACAAAATATAAACAAAACAAATTAGGACGGGATTATTTAAGTTATTATTTAACTATTGGTTATACCTCTAAATATAACATTGATTATGCAATTCCAAGCTTTACCTACAATTTTTTAAATTACTTTTCTAAATCTACTGAATCAGTTATTTTTTTAGGTGCTAAAGTAAGTGATATAATTTCAAATAAAAACAATGATATAAGAATTGCTCCTGTATTGGGATATAGTTTTTTTAGAAGATTTTTATTTTATTATTCATATAATTTCCCATTAAGTAACGATAATCTTGACGGCAAATGGGGAATGCATTCGTCAGGGATTATTTGTTCACTTTATCCTTTTTTCAAAAAAGAATCTTCTACTCCAATGAAATAATTATTTACAATTTTTATTCATCATTTAGGTGTTAGTTTAATTGAAAAAGCCATTATGTCTTTTTTATTCTGATTTTTTTGATTAAAACTCAATTTATTAGCCATATTGTCTTAATAATTCAATTGGAAAAATATTTGAACGATAGAATACATCAATCAAAAAAAAATAAAAACATTATGAAATTTTTAAATTTAAATCCAGCAAGAGAGTTTTTTATCGAAAACTCAGTACCCTCACAATTTTTCAACTCAGTTGATTCAGTTTTTCAAAATCAATTAAAAAAGTATGAAACCGACTATCAATTTTCGCCAAAAGTTGATATTACTGAAGATGAAAATCATTTTACCCTTCATGTTCATTTACCAGGTATTAAAAAAGAAAACGTAAACGTTGAAATTATTAAAAACACTTTAGTCATTAGTGGTGAAAGAACTTTTAAAAAAGAAAACGACACACGTAAATTCCACAGTATCGAATCGTTTGAAGGGAAATTTAAACGCAGTTTTAAACTAAACGAAAACATTGACAAAAGCCAAATTGATGCTAAAATGGAAGACGGCATTTTAACCATTGAATTAAAAAAAGCTGAAAACAAAGTAGAAAAAACTGCAGTTAAAATTAAGTAATTTTAAGTTAAAAATCTAAAAAACTCCAATACCGATTATGCAAAATGAATGAAAATAGTTTTGCGTAATCGGTATATCAATATTAATTATAAATATAAATATGGTGTTTTGGAAAAAATTACAGCATTAAAAATTACTTTTCTAATACTTCATACATATCCATTCTTCTATCTTTCCAATTTAAAACTGTGCCTGTATTTCGGGCTCTTTCAATGGCCGCTAAATCCAAATCGGCAATAACTACAGTTTCTATATTTGTGCTGGCTTCACCAGCTACAGCATCAGGAGGAAAAGCAAAATCGCTTGGTGTATAAATACCCGATTGAGCATAATTAATATCCATATTATCAACCGAAGGAATATTGCCAACAGTACCAGCAGTTGCAACTATTATTTGGTTTTCGATTGCTCTAGCTTGTGCACATAATTTAACTCGTAAATGTCCATGCTTTTCATCGGTACTAAAAGGTACAAAAAGTATTTTAGCACCTTTGTTGCAAGCAATTCTTGCCATTTCAGGAAATTCTACATCGTAACAAACATTTATAGCCACTTTACCGCAATCGGTATTAAATACTTTTATTTCGTTGCCTGGCCTCACTCCCCACCATTTTGCTTCATTCGATGTAATATGAATTTTATATTGTTTTTCATAAGTTCCATCTCTTTTAAACAAATATGAAATATTGTATAAATGGTCGTTTTCAACTTGTAAATGAGTACCAGCAATAATGTTTATATTATATTCTAATGCTAACCTAGAAAACAAATTGATATAGTCTTCTGTATAGTCGTCAAGCTTTCTAATACTATCTTCTGGACTCATACTTTTGTACTCGTGTAACGATAATAGTTGAGTGGTAAATAATTCAGGGAATAAAGCAAAATCAGATTTGTAGTTACTTGCCACATCGGTAAAATATTCGCATTGTTGCGCAAACTGTTTAAACGAAGTAATTTTACGTAGTTCGTATTGAATACAACAAATACGAACTTTTTTCATCAACACACTTCTTTCCCTTGTTTCAGCTTGGTAATCTAAATTTACCCATTCAAACAATAAGCCGTACCCTTCGCTTTCAACGTCCTCGGGTAAATAATCTTTTATAATTCTTTGAATGGTATAACCTTGTGCTAACTGAAAAGTAACAACAGGGTCTTTTATTTTTTTTTCAACTACTCTTTTTACATAAGCCCTTATACCAAACTCTTCCGAATGTTTGTGGTAATTAGGAACCCTACCTCCAATTAAAATGCGCATTAAATTTTTGTCTTCACACAAATTTCTTCGCATTTCATACAATCTTCTTCCAATTTTTAATCCTTGGTAATTAGGATGAACCATTACTTCAATGCCATAAAGGGTATCGCCCTCTTCATCGTGATTGGTAATTAAACCATTGTCGCAAATTTCTTTCCAAGCATGGTCGTCATCATATTCATCCCAACTAACAATTAACGAAGTAGCCGACCCAACAATTTTTCCTTCAAAAGTAATAACCTGCATTCCTTCTGGAAATATTTTATATTGACTTTCCAATACATTCATTTTCCAAGGTTCATTTTCGGGAAAACAAATTTTAGAAAGTGTTATTATTTCATCAAAATCACTTCTTTCCGCGTTTCTTTCTATTAATTTAGGCTTTCTACTATTTCTAATTTTCATAAATAAATTACTTAATCATTAGTTTTAAAGATATAATATTACTTGAACTTAATAAACCACTGTTAAATGCATTTCCTAATGCATAATCCAATTCAATTTTGTTTAGTTTTAAACCAACACCAATAGCAGGCGAAGCATTGAAAGAACTTGAACCATCCACATCTTTTACTTTTTGAAAATTGTTAAATCCACCTCTTAGAAATACTATTTTTTTGTAGCCTAGTTCTAAACCAAATCTAGGATCAATATTTACAATGCTCGATGAAATAACCGTATTTCTTTGTCCATCGGTATACAAATCAAAATCGATACTCCCCATAACCGAAAACCAATTTTTAACTTTTATGTAACTGCTACCAAAAGTAAACTTGGGCAAAGTAAGTTCTAAATTATTACTTGGCAGTGCATTGCCGGTTGAAATGAGTTTTTCTTTCTCAGCTTCGTTAAAAGTATAATTCCAAACATTAAAAGTAGTGGTAATATCGCGAAAGATAGCACCAAACTTAAAGTTTTTGGCTGTATACAAAGCACTTGCATCTATACCAAAACCCCAGGCATTTGCAAATTCACCAATTACTCTTCTAATTACTTTTACATTACCGCCTATTTGCAAATTTTCTATAAATTTAGTTTCGGTGGCATAACTGCCAATAAAACCATAATCAACTGCCGAAAAATTAGAGATTTTTGTATAATCAATTTGTCCGTTGTTGTTAATTAAAAATAAAGTATTTGGAATATTGTCAACTCCTGCCCTAATGATAGATAAAGCCACCACCGATTTATCGTTTAATTTAAATGCTCCTGCTAGGTAATCGTGAGTTAAAATTCCTGCAAATTGGCTGTTTCGCATACCAATTAATTGAAATTTGTCTTTCATTTGGAGTAAAGCTGCGGGGTTATAATAGCCAGCTGTTACATCGCTTACATTAGCAGTTGTTGCTCCTCCCATGGCTAAGTTTCGGGCTCCAACACCTAAATTTAAAAATTCGTTGCTATATTTTAACTGAGCAACGCTCGCTTTACTTACAACTAGGGTTAATACTAAATATAATATTTTCTTCATTTTTTTTATTTTTTTCACGCCTTGCATGATTTAGTTACTAGTTTCCAAAACACTTAATCACTTAATCACTTAATCACTTAAACACTTAAACACTTAAACACTTAAACACTTCATTCAACTCACTTAAAACAAGCTTCCATTCACTAAAATGTTTTTCTTCAATTAAAATTACAAATCTCTTTAAATCTAGTTTATCATTTAACGACATTTCGTAACCTGTACCACTTTTAAACACCCTGCTTAAAGCATAAACAAAATTTTCGTCTTGAGCATAACCATAAAGATATTTTGCAATGCAAAAATGCTCAAAATTTTTAATTAATTGTGCTACATTTTTATTTGAAAAGTGTAAAACGAAATTCTCTAAAATTTTAGTATCAATATTTTCTAAATCGTTATAAAATTGATGTGCTATTGCAATATTCGATTTAACTATAAGCCTATCTAACAACATTTCGAAAAGTATATGCGCCAAAAACCATTTTCTTGGAATGTGCAACAATGCATTGTATTTACTTAATTCATCTGCTATAATTTCGTTGTATTTTTTAAAAAAACTAGATGGATGGAATAATTTATCGGCATTTAAATGAGCCATACACCCCAATTGCAATTGTGTTTCTTTTGGAGTTAATCCTTGTATTTCACTATCAAATCTTCGAGTATAATTCCTAGCAAAATCGGGTAAAAACAATGCACTATTAAAATAGAGATTGCCAGGTTGGTTATCTATATAATAATGTGATAGGTAGTTCAATTTTTTTTAGGTGTTTTGGGGTTTAGGTGGTAATTTACTGTTCCTCCATATCGCTTAGTTCTAGCTCTAATGCATTGGTCGAAATATTTATTTCAATTAACGAAAGTGTTAACGATGCTAAAAAAATCAATAAACTAACACCAAAAATAATTTGGGCAACTATCGAATAGTTTACATAAAGCAAAGCCATACAAAGTACACATAAAAATATACTTAATACTCCCAAGCCTTGCATATATTTTATTAATTTAATGCGTAATCTTAAGTTTTTTAATTGTGCCAATACTATTTTTTCATTTTCCCTGCTTACTAAAAATTTGGTATGTAAGTTCCTTATTAAACCTGCCAATGCCAAAAACCTATTGGTATATGCCAGCATTAGTAAACTAATGGCAGGAAATAAAATAGCAGGTGTATTTAGCGTTAGTTCCATAAATAGTTTTAAAGGAAGTAAAAGTAAGGTTAATATTCAATACTTTAATAAAATTTTGATATTATAACTTTGCCTGAGGTTGGTGTTTTCAACAACCTTAAGAAGATTTTTAATTGACAAAAAAACTAAGCCTTATTTAAAGTTACAGTAAAAGAGCTACCAATTCCTTCAGTACTTTCCACTTTTATTGAACCGCCTTGCGCTTCTACAAACTCTTTGCTGATAATTCTTGCTAATAAAATTCTTAGTTTTTCTTCGTCATCAATTATTAAAATTCTTCTCAAAATATGGTCGCTTCCTTTAGCACAAAGTTATAATTATTAGCGTGTGAGTTAGCAAAAATGTTTTTTTAGTAGCATTAAGGTTTTGAGTGAGCCTTGGCAGGTCATTAAACTTGCTATTTGTTCATTTTAAAAACAAAAATTAATTACTAATTGGCTTGGTGGAATAGTAAAATTTTTTCTGTGCTGTTGGTGCCGCTTCGCAAAAAAACAGAAAAACACACACTCGGTTAAGTTATTTTGCTATTGGTTATATTTTTTAAATATTCCACTATCAAATGGTGTCCAAAAACATGCTTTAAGGTCTGCTTTTTTTAACCCATTATTTGCCCAAGTATTACAAGTGAAAAACAGACTATATTTTCCTTTTGTTTCGTAAAATGAATCATTATACCCATAGGCTGCTCCAGTTATTTGTTGAGGAATACCTAAACTATCTGAGTTAAAGCTTTCGCTTATATAGTTTACTAATTTGAGGTAATGTTCCTTGCTAATACAAATTTTTGTGCACGATTCGGTTTCTTGCAGTTTGTTGTAAAATGTTACATGCATGGCGGAAGTACTTAAATAAAATAATGCATTAAATGCGGTGCTAAATTTCAAATCGTCCCATGTTTTGGTTTGTAGGTAAAATCCTTTATCGCCCCACCCAAATGCAACATTAAGAGCCGTAGAGTCGCCCGATTTGGTTTGCGATGGATTAACTAATTTACTCCAATCCATGTATTGATTTTTGAAAGGAAGAACTAGGTCTGTGTGAAACCCATTGGTAAGGATATGAATTTCCACCGCATCCTTTTCACACTGTTTAAAGTCTGAATTTATAGGAATAGATGAAAGTGCAAATGCTGAAATGAAATAGAGTGCAATTAGGAAAAAAAATATTCCTAAAATTTTAATTGTCCGCCAAATTATTTTTTTAAAAACCATGTCTTTTATTAATGTACCCTCACATCAAAGCGTTAATCCCGCGGAATCGGAACAATTCACTTTCTGGATGTAAACATCAGGATAAAAGAATAAAAAACAAAGTAAAAATTTGTTTATTCAAAGTTGTTGGTGATGCTTTGATAAAACTTTAATCGGTTAATACAAAATTCCTACCTGAGGTTGGTGTTTTCACCAACCTATGCGTTAATTTGGTCGGTGAAAACACCGACCTTAGGCAACAAGGTTAATATTCAATACTTTAATAAAATTTTGATATTATAACTTTAATGGATTTTTAATTCCATACTGATTATTAAAATTGAGAGTTAAAATAAAATACAGCCTAATAAAACTAAAATAAATAGTTTGGTTAAAAATCTTTATTCTATAATATACTCCTCTGCTTCTAATCCATCATTTTCTAACCTAATAATGGTTTGGTGTTTGTGGGTTCCAATAATAATTGCTTCGGCAATAAAAAATCCATCGTCTTCTTCTACTAAAACATCATCAATTTCAAATCCAATCAGGTTTTTCCAAGCATTGCCATTACTGGCATCGCGGGTTTGATATTGTAAGCTTCCATTAAATTCTATTTGTAAATTATAGTTCAATAAAGCAATATCAAGTGAGGGAACAGGAATAATCATATCGTTTACATCATCTGCTTTTTGAAGAATCAATTTGGCTTCATCTGTAAATTGAAATTCAATAAATTCCAAAAAGCTGAATATGTCTTCCGGATTTGCCTTATTTACCCAAAAATGGTAATATACTTTTTCAAGAATTTTTCCTTCGGCACTTTTTAGCAATTTTAAGTGCTCGTTATTTAAGTACATAATTAAATAGATATTTTTTCTAATTCAGCAACAATCACTTTTTCCATATTGTCTTCAAAGTTATCGTAGCCGTTTTTTTCAAATTGCTTACCAGTAATATTTTGGTATAACTCTACATATCTGTTTGTAATGTTATCTATTAAATCGTCAGGAAAAATTGGTGCTGTAGCTCCTTCTTGTCCATGAAATCCTTCGCTTATTAACCATTGGCGAACAAACTCTTTCGATAATTGTCGTTGGTTTTGATCCTTCGCTTGAATTTCGTTGTAAGTATCGGCATAAAAATAACGCGATGAATCAGGAGTATGTACTTCATCCATTAAATAAATAGTGCCATTTTTGTTTCCAAATTCGTATTTGGTATCAACTAAAATTAAACCTTGTTTCAAAGCAAAATCAGTTCCAAATGCATACAAATCTCGGGTATATTTTTCTATTAGTTCAAAATCGGCAGCATTTACTAAACCTTTTTCTATAATTTCGGCTTTACTTATATCTGTATCGTGCCCACTTGTAGCTTTTATGGTTGGAGTAATAATAGGTGTTTCAAACTTTTGATTCTCTATCATACCATCAGGCATTTCAATACCACAAATACTACGTTTGCCACTTTTATATTCTCGCCAAGCGTGGCCAGTTAAGTAACCTCTAATTACAATTTCTACTTGATAAGGAATGCATTTATGTCCAATTGTTACATTGGTATGCGGAGTTGAAATAATCCAATTAGGAACAATACTTTTAGTTAAGTCGAAAAAGAATGCCGCAGTTTGGTTAAGTACCTGTCCTTTGTAAGGAATTGCCTTGGTCATTACTACATCAAATGCCGATATTCTGTCGGTTGCAATCATAACCAAAACATCATCGTTTATATTGTAAACATCTCTTACTTTTCCTCTATAAAAATTTTTTTGCTTCGGAAAAAAGAAGTTTGTAGCTATTAAAGCTTTCATATTTGTAATTTAAGTGAACTGCAATAATAAACTTTAAGTTTTTAAATAAGTTTAAAAACTGCTTATTAAAATTATAAAGTACTACATTAAAAAAATAAATTGAAGTAAATTACTATTTATTAGTAATTTATATTTCTATATTAAAACATTAAATCAAATTCTTGTTTAATAAAAATCAATGCTTTGTGAGTTGGCGTTTCGGTCATTTTTATTATTTCTTCAAAAATTGCTTTGCTTAAATCAATACCAACACAATTTGGACCTAAATTAGCGTAAGCAATATTTATTAAATTTATCATTTCTTCCTTTACAACCCTAACCATTTGCCAGCATTGAGTTGAAACATAAAGTTGTTGCGAAATATTATGACTAAATTCTTGGTTTATACTTGCAATTAACTCTATTTTTAATTGAGAAGCACTAATTCCAGGTTGATGAATTCTTATCACTAAACTTTCAGGACTGATTCTTTCAATAAAAAGAATCATTCGTTCATACGCTTGTAGTTTTAAGGGTAATAATGATTTATCTTGTTCTTTCCGCAAATCAAGCATTCTTTTTTGGTACTTGTCGTCAAAAAAAGCTTTTTGTTGATAGTAAACAACCAAAAATATTACTAATGCGGGCAATAAATATTTTATAAATTCCAAAAAAAACTGAAAACTTTCGTTCATTGTTTGCTTGTATATTTTAATTGTTAAAACTATTCTACAATACTTTCTTCTTTTTCTATTGTTTCTTCAACTTCTTCCAATGGTATTTCATCTTCCGAATTGATAACATGATCGTTTTTCAAATCTTCTTTTTCAATCACAGGTTCAAAATTGTAATTTTTAACTAGTTCTAATGTTTTTTCGGCAGCTTGCTGTTCAGCTTGCTTTTTATTTGTATGTTCCGAATTGCCAAAATGAATGTTGTTAATTATTGCACCTACTCTATAAATTTTTTGTTTGCCATGAGTTATCTCACTCACATCCATATCTAAACTTAATCCATTTTTTTGGGTAAATTCAATTAATCTACCTTTAAAATTTTTTTCAGTTTGCTGTAATTTATCTACGTCTATATGGTAGCGGAGAAGTTTTTCAATTATAAAATATTTCGATTTTTTGAAGCCTTTATCTAAAAAAATAGCACCAATAAAAGCTTCTAACGCATTGCCAAAAATACTGTTTCTAACATTTATATTTTGCATGCTTTTTTTATCATACTCAACTAATTTGCTCAATCCAATTTTTAAAGCTAAATCATTTAAACTAACCCTACTTACTATTTTCGACCGTAGTTCTGTTAAAAATCCTTCGTCTTTGTAAGGATATTTTTTAAATAAAAATTCTGCGATTACAGCATTTAAAATGGCATCGCCCAAAAACTCCAATCTTTCATTGCTATTTTTACTACCATTTTGGTGTATTTTACTTGCAATTGAATGGTGCCTTAACGACTGTTGGTAACAACTTAAGTTTATAGGAAATAATCCAGTAATCTGTTTTATTTTAAAATATAAAACACGATTATCTGAAAAATAATATTTAAAAAGAGTAAAAAAAGAAACCAATTTTATTCTTCAAATTTCTTTATTATAACAGAAGCATTATGTCCGCCAAAGCCAAATGTGTTGCTTAATACCACTTTTACTTCTTTATGCTGAGCCTTATTAAATGTTAAATTTAATCTCGGATCAAAAGCAGGATCATCGTTAAAATGATTAATAGTTGGTGGAATAATTCCTTTATTTATTGCTAACAAGCCAGCAATGGCTTCAATTGCACCTGCTCCTCCCAACAAATGACCTGTCATTGATTTGGTAGAACTAATATTTAAATTAAAAGCATGTTCACCAAACACAGTTTGTATGGCTTTTATTTCTTGCGGATCGCCCAATGGTGTTGACGTTCCATGAACATTTACATAATCAATTTCTGAAGGTTGCATTCCTGCATCTAATAATGCTGCTTTCATAACATTGGCAGCGCCTATCCCTTCTGGGTGTGGAGCAGTCATGTGATAGGCATCGGCTGTTGCACCATAACCTACCATTTCACCATAAATTTTAGCTCCTCGGGCTTTTGCATGTTCTAATTCTTCTAAAATTAAAGCGCCAGCACCTTCGCCTAACACAAATCCATCTCTATCCACATCAAATGGCCTAGAAGCTGTTTCAGGACTATCGTTTCTTTCAGATAAAGCTTTCATTGAATTAAATCCACCCATTGCGGCTTCATTAACTACTGCTTCAGATCCACCAGTTAAAATCATGTCGGCTCTATTTGATTGAATATACATAAATGCATCTCCAATTGCATTAGTGCTTGATGCACAGGCAGAAACAACTGCAAAATTAGGACCTCTGAAACCGTACTTGATTGAAATTAAACCTGCAGCAATATCTGCAATCATCATTGGAATAAAGAAAGGACTGAAACGAGGTACGCCATCTCCTTTTGCAAAAGCAGTTACTTCATCTAAAAAAGTTTTTAAGCCACCAATTCCTGATGCCCATATAACTCCTACTCTATCTTTATTAATTGTTTCTAAATTTATACCACTGTCTGTTACAGCTTCATCGCTTGTAACCATGGCAAATTGGGTAAATCTATCCATTCTTCTCGCATCTTTTTTGTCGAGAAATTTATTTGGATCGAAATTTTTAACTTCGCAAGCAAATTTTGTTTTGAAATGGGTGGTATCAAATTGGGTAATAGGCGCACTGCCACTTACCCCATTTGATAAACCATTCCAATACTCCTGCAAACTGTTACCTATGGGTGTTATTGCCCCGAGGCCAGTAATTACTACTCTGCGTTTATGCATTTGAGATTAGTTTTGGGAGATGTTCGTTTTTAATTTTTTTAAAAGCAATTATGCTTTTACATTTTGTTCAATGTAGCTAACAGCTTGTCCAACTGTTCCAATTTTTTCTGCTTGATCATCAGGTATAGCAATATTAAATTCTTTTTCAAATTCCATAATAAGCTCAACAGTATCTAATGAATCTGCTCCTAAGTCGTTTGTAAAACTTGCTTCGTCTGTAATTTCAGCTTCTTCAACACCAAGTTTATCCATGATGATGGTTTTTACTTTTCCTTTAATTTCTGACATTTTAGTATAATTTAATTTTTAATGTGGTTGCAAATAAAGTAGTTTTTATCAAAAAAATAAACTTTTATATATTTTAATACGTTTTGTTTATTACTAATTAGTTAATTATTAATTATGTATTTTTATTTTATTTAACTTAAACAATTGATTTACTGAAATATTTTTGTTATTTTCTTAAAAAATTAATGTTAATAATATTTAAAAAGTTTATGATAAAAATTTACACGCTAAAGCTTTATTCCAAAAGCCAAATCGCCTGCATCTCCTAATCCAGGTACTATATAGCTATTTTCATTTAATTCATTATCAATATCAGCAACATAAATAATGGCTTCTGGAATTAATTTTTGAATGTATTCAATTCCTTGTTTGCTTGCAATTAAACATGTAAAAATAACTTTTGATGGAGTTCCGTGCTTACAAAATGCTTTGTATGCCAAATACAAACTTTTACCAGTGGCTAACATTGGATCTACAATAATAAAGGTTCTATTATCCAAATTGGGTGACGCCATATACTCAACAATCACTTCAAAATCTTCTGGAGTTGAATGTTTTCTGTAAGCTGAAACAAATGCCGATTCTGACTCGTCAAAAAAATCGATAAAACCCTCGTGAAGTGCTAAACCTGCTCTTAAAATACTACCTATAACTGGTGGATTTTCTATAACTTTTGAAACATGACTTGTTAAGGGTGTTTCAATTTTCTTGTCAATATAAACTAGCGTTTTACTTATTTCATAAGCCATTATTTGAGCTACTCTAAATAAGTTTTTTCTAAACCTAAGCGAATCTTTCTGAATTTCTTTGTCTCTTATTTGAGTTAAATAATGAAGAATTAAAGAATTATTTTCAGTAAGATTAATAACCATCAAATTGCTATTTTATTATTGGCGTTTTGTAAACTTTAACTGAATCTGTTTTTGTAGCTGTGGTTTTAGTTTTTAAAATTGGTTTTATAGCCTTAATTTGGTATTTTAAACTGTCTTGGTTTGTTAATGTTCTAATTTTAGAAATGCTATCTATTGTATTTTGATTTTTATTTATTGGTAAATTATTATTTGTTACCTGTACCAATGAAATTGGGTCGGTTAAATCAGTAGGAAAAATTCTAACTCCATAATCACTTCCACCTTTCAACATAGGTGCAACAGCTATTTGACTGTATCTTTTTAAGAAAGTTAAGCCTCTTGCATTGTATTTTTGGTTCGATATACTTTCAATTAACTTACCTGTTAGTACTTCCCATATTTTTACACTTCCATCATTGCAACCAGTAGCGCAATATTTGCTATCAAAACTAAATGCAACAGAAGTAACTTTCCAACAATCAACATTAAGTTTAAATAATTCTTTTCCTGATTTCAAATCCCAAATTCTTGCGCTTTTATCGTTACTTCCACTCAATAAATAAAGTTGATTTGGACTAATTTCAATTGCATTTATTGCATCAGTATGTCCAACAAATGATCGTTGAACTTGACTATTTGCTACATTTAAAACCTTAATTATTGGATCTTGCCCACCCACAAAAACTGTTTTTGGATCATAGCTCATTGCCAATGTATTAACAGGGCCATTAATTTTAAGCTCTCTTAATTTTTTTTGTGTATCAATACTCCAAATAATTATTTTACCTTCATCATCTCCACTAAATACAACTCTTCCGCTATTATCAAACATTAAAGCATTTATATTTGAAACATGTCCATCGGCAGCAACCAACATTTTAGTTTTTTTAAAAGTACTATCAAAAATATTTACTACAAAATCGTTTGAAGCACTTGCCAATAAACTACCTTGCTTGTTAAACTTTATAGTATTTATTTGCGCTCGGTGAGCATCAGGAATTGATTTAATCAATTTAAAGGTTGTATCGCCTGAGTAAAAGTTAATAGAATTATCCCAGCCTGCTGAAGCTAAAATATTGTATTTTAATGAAAAAGCTACTGCGTTTACATCGTTGCTATGGCTTGGTAAAATTAATTGTGGCTCTGTAATTTGCTTTTGAGCAAATGTAAAACCTGAAAAAAGTAAAAATAATAAAACTACAATGGTTCTTTTCATGAAATGATAATACTGTATAAATGTTGCAAATTAATATTATTATCTTAAAAAGTTTAATTTTTAATAAAAACCCTTAAATTATTATTTATTATATTTGGGAAATGACTTACAAAATTGAACTAAATTACAACTATTGCACTTAGGTGAACGAGCTGTGCATGTATACCTTCCATGTAATATTAACCAATGGTGGGCAACTGCAATAAATTCTTTTGGAATATTTTTAACCAATTCTTTTTCGGTTTGCAATGGCGTTTTTGAATTGGTTGTTAATCCTAATCGGTTACTCACTCTAAACACATGAGTATCAACGGCCATACTTGGCTGATTAAATACTACTGATGTAATTACATTAGCAGTTTTTCTTCCTACTCCAGGAAGTTTTACCAAATCTTCTGTGGTTTCAGGAACTTTGTTTTTAAAATCACTTACTAACATTTTAGCCATGCCAATTAAATGCTTACTTTTATTACTAGGATAACTTACAGATTTTATATAAAAAAAAACTTCATCTAATTCTGCTACAGCTAATTTTTGAGGCGTAGGAAATGCTTTAAATAATTCTGGTGTAATTAAGTTTATTCTTTTATCGGTGCATTGAGCAGATAAAATTACAGCAATTAAAAGCTGAAAAGGGTTTTCGTAATTTAATTCTGTTTCGGCAATTGGCTGATTGGTTTTAAAATAATTTATAACTTGCTCATAACGATCTTTCTTTTTCATATATTAAAATTAAAATTTATTTAAAAAAATACAATCTAATTAACATAACCATATAGCTATTGTTTATTATTGCTCCAAAATAAATCAAAACATGAAACTTATTTTAACTATTTTATTAATTGTAACTTTTAATTATTCAATTACTGCTCAGGAAAATACCGACAGTTTAATGAATGCGTTTATTCCTGCAAAAAAAACCGCAGTCTTTTATAAAAACAAAACCATTCAATTTAAAACAAACGATAGTATAAATCCTGATTATGAAATTATTTCAGGTAAATCATTGGTTTTTGAATATGATTTCCATAGTAAGGATATTATCAGTATGTCGGATGATGAAGTTTCGGAAAAAATATTATTTGAAGTGAAACCAAGAGGTAAAAGTTTTTATTTAGCAGATAAAAAACTAACTCAAGCGCACTTAATGTTTATGCAAAGTTGTTTTTGTATGGATGCAGGAAATTACGTAATTAAAAGTGGTTTTATTAATGGAACTAAAATTAGCAATAATACTTGGAAAGTAAAGTTTAAATTTTCCTACATAGCACGTAATACAAAAAATAAAGTAACTAAAAACTTTACAATTAAATTTAAATTGGCAAAGTAAATGATTGAAAATTTAGCGTTTACAATAAGGAAAGCTACAATCAATGATTGCAAAACTATATTAGAATTAATATTTGATATTGCACATTACGAAAACCTTTCGGATGAAGTAATAAATACGAAAGAAAAAATTGAAACTTATTTGTTTGGTGATAAAAAATTTGCTGAATGTTTCCTAGCATTTGAAAATGATATTCCTGTTGGGTTTTCATTATTTTTTCACAACTACAGCACTTTTGTAGGTAAGCCCGGCATATACCTTGAAGATTTATTTGTAAAAGAACAATTTAGGGGAAAAGGATATGGTAAAAAGCTACTCATTAATTTAATTAAAGTGGCAAAAGATAGAAACTGTGGAAGAGTGGAATGGAGTGTGCTTAATTGGAATAAACCAGCAATTGATTTTTATGAAAGTTTAGGTGCAGAAGCTATGAAAGGCTGGACTGTATACAGACTTAATGAACAAAAAATTGAATTATTAGCAAAGTAAAAATGGTAATAGATATTTATACTGATGGTTCGGCAAGAGGAAATCCTGGAAATGGCGGTTACGGAATAGTTTTAACCAGTGGGAGTTTTAGAAAAGAACTTTCGGCAGGATATCGATTAACTACTAATAACAGAATGGAACTATTAGCTGTTATTGTAGCATTGCAGCAATTAAAAAAACCAAATATGCAAGTAAATATTTATACTGATAGTAAATATGTATGCGATGCAATTGAAAAGAAATGGGTTTTTGGTTGGAAACAAAAAAACTTTGCTGGCAAAAAAAATGGTGATTTATGGAACGAGTTTTTGAAAATATATGCGCAACACCAAGTAAAAATGCATTGGGTAAAAGGTCATGCCGGCCATCCCGGAAATGAACGCTGTGATGTCTTGGCTACTGAAGCTGCTGATAATAGAAGTAATTTATTAATTGATACAGTTTACGAACAACTGCAAAAATCAGAAAGTGGGTTGTTGTAATTTTTCGTCATATTTAAATATTTAACTTTGTTAAAGTCTTGAACTTTGAAAAAGTATTTTGTAGTTTTTATAATCATTTCTATTAAATTTGTTTATATAATTTGAAATATGAAAGTAATACTTGATATAAAAGAAAATAGAATTCCTTTTTTTATGGAATTAGTTAAAAGTCTTGACTATATAAGTGTTGTAAAAGAAATTAAAGACGAACAAAAAGGTCGTTTTATTGAGGAAATGGCAGAAGCATTTAATGATGTAAAGCTTCACGAACAAGGAAAGATTAAACTAAAATCTGCAAAAAGTCTTTTAGATGAGCTTTAATATTATTGCTACTGAACCTTTTGCTAGGAAACTTAAAAAATTAGCTAAAAAATACCGTTCACTAAAAGAAGATTTACTTCCACTTTTAAATGAACTAGAAACTAATCCTACATTAGGAATTCCTCTCGGAAAAGATTGTTATAAAATACGTTTATCTATTTCTTCAAAAGGTAAAGGTAAAAGCGGTGGCGCTCGAATAATTACCTATGTTAGGGTTATAAATAAATCTGTATTTTTAATAGATATTTTCGACAAATCAGAACAATCAAATATTACTGAAAAAGAATTGATTATGTTGATTGAAATTTTAGCTGATTAGGTTTTATATACTTTAATTATATAAAAAAAGGAACATGAATATTATATTAATTTCATTGTATTTAAACACAATTTTTTTTATCTATTTATTTGGCAAATAAGTTAATAATTGTTTAAAAAATATTGTTTCATATGCTCCCTTCTCTTTTCGTTTTTTCATGTTTGTGTTATAAAATTTTTGCATTAATGCAGTCCAATTATTATTATTATCATATTGAAATTCAAAAAACCACAATAGTATTTTTTCCTTGTTGAAATAACTAATCGATAGCAAATTATTGTTGCTGTCATATGTTTTTTGAATATTTTCGTATTCGTTTCCATTTTTATCAAATCTACTTATTGATAACTCATAGCCATTAGTATTGTATGTAATTATTTCTCCAATACGTCTTTTAGGAATCTCATTGCTTGAATAAAAAAACATTTTTGTAGTAACGTTACTATCCAAACAAATTCTTTCTGAATTTAAAGTTCCGTTCACAAAAAATTTGTTATTTATCTCTATACTATTTTTATCATATGTTATAATATGTTTTTCAATACGATTACCTGAAGCATTGTAATCAATTAAACTTGTTTTAATTTTACCAGTATATTCTCCTTTATTATTATAAATTAATTGAGTTACGCTACTTCCAATAGTTCCAAATTCATCACTTTTTTCAATTTCTTTAGTTAATCTACCAAGTTTGTCATATTGATATGTAATTGTTTTTGTTTTTGTAGGATAACCATTTTCTGAATAGTGTCCCTTAGAAATAATTAATCCTTTTTTGTTAAGTACAGTAATAGCAACTGAAGCAAGTTCTCTTGGATCATCAATTTTAATAAGTTCTTCTTCAATTCCTTCTTTCTTTTTTATATAATTTCTTATTTTAAATCCTTTTACAAATCCATCTATATTTTCACAATTGCAGCTAAACTCATAAATGCTATCGCCTTTGTATATTGTTTCAAACCTTTGTTGCTGCGAAAAAATAAAACCCTCATAAAAGTTATATATTTTTTTACTTGTAATTCTGCTTTTGTAATCATATTGGGCTTCTTCAATTAGCGTTTCCTTATCTCCATTTACTACTAACCTTTTGTAATTTGCAATTTCCCCTTTTAATGCTGGTAAATATTGAAAATTATTGACTTGGCAAGTACCTATTATGCAGTAAAATAAAAAAGGTATTGTAATTATTAGTTTAGATAATTTCATTTAATTAAAATTTAAATCAAAAATAGTTTTATTCACCATTAATTGAATAGTGTTATTTTTAATTTTAATTCAATCCTGTAAATTTTTAAAAACACATTTTATTTTTAGCACAATTATTGAATATATTGCTACCATGTTTAAAAACACCTTATTCATTGTATTTATTTTTTTAAGTTTTTCGGCTTTTGCTCAAGAAAAACCGTTTACAACTACACAAAATAAAAAAGCTGATAAACTATTTAATCAAGCGCTTGAAAACTTTACTTTACAAAGATATGGAGAAGCCATTTCATTGTGTAATAAAGCCATACAATTAGATCCAAATTACATTGATGCTCACATGCTATTAGCTGATTTGTATGAAAAAAATGAGCAGCAAGATAAGTCGCAAATTTTATACAGAAACTTAGTAAACATAAATCCTGATTTCCCACTTAGTTACTTGGGTTTGGCTAGTTATTTGTTTGAAAATGCAAAGTACGACAGCGCTCAAATTAATATTAAAAAGTTTGTTCAATATCCTGATTGGTTTGCCCGAAAACAAGTTGGACTGAAGCTAGAAAAAAGTATTGATTTTGCTGTAAATGCAATTAAAAATCCTGTTCCGTATAAACCAATAAATTTGGGTAATAAAGTAAATTCCATTTACGATGATTATTTTCCTGTAATAACTGCCGATGGGCAAACATTTTTATTTACTAGAAATTTAGGCGATAGAAGGACTGGCAATGAAGATTTTTTTATAAGTAAAAAAGTAGGTGATGAATACACTTTAGCAAAATCGATAGGTAACCCTGTGAATACAGAGCAAAATGAAGGAACAGCTTCAATTAGTGCTGATGGTCAATATATTTTTTATACTTCGTGTAGTGTTGAAACCAGTTGCGATATTTTATTGAGTGTGCTTGACGGATTAGATTGGAGTGTGCCTAAAAACTTAGGAACTCCGGTAAATACAAGAAGTTGGGAATCGCAACCAAGTGTTTCGTATAATGGCAGAACAGTATATTTTGCGAGTAGTAGGCCAGGTGGATTTGGCGGAAGTGATATTTGGATGACAAGCTATAACAATGGAAAATGGTCGCCACCTATGAACTTAGGACCTGAAATAAATACAGATGGCGAAGAACAATATCCATTTATATCGATGGATGATAAAACCTTTTATTTTGTTAGTAATGGTCACCCGGGAATGGGCGGATTTGATATTTTTACAACTAAAAGAACATCGAGCAATGGAAAATGGCAAACTGCAAAAAACATTGGCTACCCCATAAATACCAACGAAGACGAACAAAGTTTTAGCATAACAAGTAATGGAACAAATGCTTTGATATCATCGGCTAAAAGTGGTGGTTTTGGAGGTTTAGATATTTATCAATTTGAACTATATGAAGAAGCAAGACCTGAAATAACTGGTTATGTAAAAGGTACAGTTTACGATGCTGTGAAAAAAAATAAGCTTTCAGCAAAATTAGAATTAATTGATTTGGCTACTAAAAAAACCATCATTGAATCACGTTCCAATAAAACTTCTGGCGATTTTTTATTGAGCTTACAAGGCAATAAAAACTATGCATTAAATGTAAGTTTAGCAGGCTATATGTTTTATTCTGAAAACTTTAGTTTAAAAGACCAAACCAATATTGATCCTTTGTTTTTAGACATTCCTTTAATTCCAATATCAGCAGGTGCTACAGTTGTTTTAAAAAATATTTTCTTTGAAACTGGTAAATTTGATTTAAAGCCCGAATCAACTGCTGAATTGGATAAATTAGTTCAATTTTTGGTAGTGAATCCTAAATTAAAAATAGAAATTGGCGGGCATACCGATAACCAAGGTAAAAAATTAGATAATACTACATTATCAAATAATCGAGCGAAATCGGTTTACGATTATTTAATTGCTAACAAAATTGAAGCAGCAAGATTAACATTTAAAGGTTATGCTGATTCAAAGCCAATAAATGATAATTTATCGGAACAAAACAGAAGCAAAAACAGAAGAACAGAATTTAAAATTATACCATAAAATATTAATGTTTACTAGCAAAACCACAATTAGAGTAAGGTATTCAGAAACTGATAAAATGGGAGTTGTTTACCATGGTAATTACGCGCAATACCTTGAAGTAGCTAGGACAGATGCTTTGCGACAAGTTGGATTGACATATAAAAGTTTTGAAGATAATGGAATAATGATGCCTGTTTTAAGTTTGAACTGTAAGTTTTTAAAATCTGCTTTTTACGATGATGAATTAACAATTATTACAACAATAAAAACATTGCCTACTATTAGAATTCATTTTTTTTACGAAATATTCAATCCTCAAAACGAACTAATAACAACTGCCGAAGTTGAATTGGTAAATATTGATATGAAAACAAATAAACTTACTAAAGCACCATCAGTTTTAATTGATGCTTTAAAGCCTTTTTTTAATTAGAAAAATTACTATTAATTCTAAGTGTTTGCGTTCAAAGTTTCTATAACAAAATCAGAAGAAGATTTAAAACTTCCAATAGGTTTTATATAATCTTGCAAGCCATTTTGCGTAAATAAATTTATTAAATCGAATTGGTTTGATGGATTGATACTAATTAATAAACCGCCACTGGTTTGAGGGTCGTTTAATATTTGAAATACTTTCATATTGTTTAAGCCTATTACTTTCTTTTCATAAGCATTCCAATTTCTATAGGTGTTATCTGGAATAATATTTTTAGTTAAATAACTATCTATAAAATCAAAATAAGGAACATTATTCCAATTTATTTCAGCAGTTAAATTTGCACCTTCAGCCATTTCTATTAAATGTCCTAATAGGCCAAAACCAGTAATATCAGTAATTGCAGACACACCTTTAAGCAAAGACAGCTCGTAGCCAATACTGTTTAACTTGCACATACTTTCAATACATGTCAATTCATGTTGTTCGTTTTCTATTAAGCCACGTTTAATGGCTGTGCCTATAATTCCAGTACCTAAAGGTTTTGTTAAAAACAATAAATCTCCTTTTTGTGCTGAACTGTTTTTTTTAATATTTTTTGTGTCGATTATTCCATTTACTGCTAAACCAAACATGGGTTCTAAACTATCAATGCTGTGTCCACCAGCAATTGGAATATTAGCTTGGCTGCAAACAAATTGAGCGCCTTCAATTACTTTTGAAGCTAATTCTAAAGATAATTTATCTATTGGCCAACCCAAAATTGCATTCGCAAAAATTGGCTTCCCTCCCATTGCATACACATCGCTTATTGCATTGGTAGCTGCTATTCGTCCAAAATCAAAAGCATCATCTACAATAGGCATAAAAAAATCGACTGTACTAACTAATGATTGACCATTTCCTAAATCCCAAACTGCTGCATCGTCATTGTTATTATTACCAACTAATAAGTTTTTAAACAAAACACTTGTTTTGTTTTTACTTAAAATTTGTTCTAGTTTGTCGGGTGCTATTTTACAGCCGCAGCCAGCGCCATGGCTATATTGAGTTAATTTTATAATTGTCATTTAAAGTTTGTTATATCAATTACATTTTCACAAAATTCGTATTCGTATAATTGATTGCTAGCAACTATAATGGTACATTTATTATTTAAAACTTGAATGCATTTTTTATACCATAAAATTCCTGCTTCATCAAAATTACTGCAAGGCTCATCTAACAACAAAACATTACATTGGGTTGCAAATGCTAAAATAAGTTTTGCCCTTTGTTTCATTCCGCTCGAAAAGTTTTTTATTAACTTATGCTTTTGGTCAAGTAAATTTGATTCTACTATCAATTGATTTAAATCCAATTCACTTCTTTTTGACTTTATATTAAAATGAAAATCAATAATTTCTTGTAAAGTAAGTTCTTCTGGAAGTTCTAAATATGGCGATGCAAAAGCCATGTATGTTTGTGTATTTTCTTCAATTAAATTATTGTTTAAATAATAATTTATTTCACCGTTGCTAAAAGTATTATAATTATATATTATTTGAATTAAAGTTGATTTCCCGCTTCCATTATACCCAGTAATTGCATATGATTGGTTAGCTTCAAATACAAAATCCAAATTAGTGAAAATGATTTGTTTATTAAATTTTTTAGTTAATTTTTTTAAAACTATTTGCATGCCATTATTTAATTTTATCACTCTCCCTTTGTGCTGCAACAAAACTCAGTTCATTGAACCATTCAGTTCCAAATTTTCTTATTAAAGGTATTTTTAAAAACTGAAATACAGGTAATTTATGTTCATCGCCAAGTTTACAAGCAGGTTTACAAATATCCCATTTATGGTAGTTAACTGCATCGTAATTACCTACTTTACTAATTCTAATTGGATATAAGTGGCACGACAAAGGCTTTTGAATGCTTGATTTACCTGCCTTGTTAGCTTGTTCTATACCACATTTTAAAGTTCCATCACTTTCTTTAATTGAAAAATTACATTCGCCTGAAGGTAGGCAAGTTGAAACCAAATCGCCATCGATGTCTTTTTCCCAAATTCCTTTTTTATTGATTTCATTAACCGATTCGGAATTTAAGAAAGGTAATATATTTGAAAGCTCGGCTCCAATAGTTTCAATTTCTTCCTCAGTTATAGGTGCTCCAAAATCACCTTCTATACAGCATGCACCTTTGCAAGCAGACAAATTGCAAATAAAATTTTTCTCTAAAATATCCTCCGAAATGATTGTATTGTCTAGTAATATCATAAATTGATATCAAAAATAATATTTACAAACACTTAACCTTTACTTTTAACAATTAACTAATAAAAGTCCTTTTGTTTTTTTATTTTACTTAGTAAATAACCTAATAATGAAAATGGTATATAAACAAAAATACTAAATAAATTAAATAGCATTGGGCCCGGATTAAATAATCCTCCAATTGCTAGTGCTGAACCAACAATTAAAGCAGGATAAATTTGATTTCTATTGGATGATAAAGTAGCAACAACACCACCCATAAAAGCTCCTAAAGCATAACATAAAGCCTCTAAAATAAAAGCTGTATAAGGCAATTCACCTACATGTTTATTAATTTCATCTAAATTATTTAAGTCAATATTTGAAGGCGTAGGAAAAAATTTATATATTATTTGTTCCAAAGGTAAAATAATGATTGCCGCAATAAAAATTCCAGATAATACAGAAAAAATATATTTGTAATATTTCATTTCAAACTAATTTAAGTTTGAACAAATAAACAGCTATTCTTTTAAAAATTTATAAATAACTGTATTATTACTTGATTTTATTTTTAAGAAATATAACCCGTTACTTAAATTAGTTATGTTTATTTTATTACTAATTACATCTATATCTTGTATGTTTCCTAATAGTGAAACAATTGAAATGGATAACTCTAAACCAAGCGGATTATTAATTACCAATTCATTTTTTGATGGATTTGGATAAAAAGTTAAACTCTCCTTTAAATTAATTGTATTATCAGCATTGGTTTTATTGCACATAACAGCGTTTAGTTTTTGCCATATTTGATTACAAAAAAGTGTAGGCACTTCCCCAAAATTAGTTGGTGCATCGCCCATTCTAACTACAACCAAACCTTTACTTTTTGAAACACATACTATTTGTCCATTTTTACCAATTCCTGCAAACATATCAGCAGGTGCTTGTGGCGCGTAACTTCCGGGTATAACTGTTTGTAAGGTTGGAACCATGTAGGAAGCTTTTCCATTTAACCACCACAAATAACCATACGAAAGATTTAAATTTTGGGAGGTATTGATCATTTTGTTGATATAATCGGTATCATTTAAAATAGCTTCATTTCCCCATTTACAGTTATTTTGAAAAAGCAATCCAAATCTTGCCATGTTCCTAGGTTTACTATAAAATACATTGTCGTTATTATTGTAATACCACAAACCATAAATACCCGTTTTTAAAGATAATTTTTGAGAAGTGTAATTATTTATTGTAGCTGAAGTAGCATTTGTAATTACTTTTTCTAGTAAAGTATAGGGCGCATTATGGTAAGCCCATCTTGTTCCAACATTTGCTTTAAATATTAAACATTTTTTATCAGTACAATGATTATCAACTACTCCATCGTCCAAACCAGTTGTCATTGTTAATTGGTTTAAAATACTCATTTTATTTTCTTGTTGTTCGGTGCAATCTGTCCAACCTTTTCCTAAATATTTTGAAGAGGTGTCTGTAATTTTTAGGTAACCCTCCTCTTGCGCTTTGCCAATTAAAAGCGAAGTAACTGTTTTGCCGGCCGATGCCCAATACCAAATGCTGTCTTTAGTAAAAGTACTAAAATATTTTTCAATTACTATTTTTCCGTCTTTTAAAACTATAAAAGCTTTTGAATTTTCTTTTTCTAAAAAATTATACAACGAATCAATTTCGGGTAAACACCAACCCAATGACGAGGGTGAAACAGTATCCCAATTAGCATTGAAACTTAAAGGAGGAAAGTAAATTTGTTGCGCATTTAATTTTACAAAACCAGCAAAAAATAATAGAAGTATAAAAGTCTTTTTCATTTTATTTTTTTTCAGCATAAGACTTCATAAAACTAATAAGGTTTAAATTTATTCCACAATAATACTATCAAAGTCAAA
The DNA here is from genome assembly GCA_037141455.1 of Bacteroidota bacterium. GTDB lineage: Bacteria > Bacteroidota > Bacteroidia > UKL13-3 > UKL13-3 > JAAFJM01. The sequence continues at coordinate 29,548 of JBAXCN010000004.1, read as the reverse complement.
TTTGTATAAAGGATCCATTGGCGAGTTTTTGTCAATGGTGATTAAATCTTTTAATATTCCGTTTTTTAAACCATATACACAACCGTGTAATACAGGATATTCGCTATTCCTCCACGAATTTTGTACAATTGATGTTTTGGCTAAATTATGTACTTGCTCTACAATATTGAATTCAACCAAAGCATCAGTTTTTTCTTCCACACTTTCATATTTTTCAAGTTCATTAAAATGCAATCTATACACATCTTTAATATTCCTTAACCATTTGTTTAATAAACCAAAATGGTGATTGGTAATGGCCGCTTTTACTCCACCACAACCATAATGACCGCATACTATTATATGTTTTACTTTTAAAACCTCTACTGCATATTTTAAAACGCTCAACATGTTTAAATCGGTATTTACTACCAAGTTTGCAATATTACGGTGTACAAATATTTCACCTGGCTCGGTATTGGTAACTTCATTGGCAGGAACCCTGCTATCAGAACAACCAATCCATAAAAACTCTGGCTTTTGTAATTCAGCTAAATGTATAAAATAGTTTTCATCTTGATCTATCTTTTCAGTTACCCACGATTTGTTTTGGAGTAATAATTTTTCATATTCGTTCATCATAAGTTACTTTTTTTAAAATAAGTATTTGGACTTGAAACAGTGGTTTTTTTATCAACTGTAATATTTTCGTGGTGTGCCATTTCTATGAACTCGTCAATTACTTCTATAATATCTAAATCAATAAACAACGCGCCTGAACCATCAATAATAACATATGCTCCATTGGGTATTTTTTCTAAATGATTTCTAAGAACTGCTTTATATACAAATGAAACATTTCCTTTTAGTTTTATTAAATAATTATTATTGTCTTTTAATAAAGTAATGGTTCGCTTATAACTATTTTTTACAATAAAATAAATAGATACACACAAACCAACCAAAACCCCAATTAACAAATCGGTAAAAACAATGGCAATAACTGTAACAATAAAAGGTAAAAATTGAGCTAATCCTTTATCGAAAATGTTTTTATATAATGATGGCTTCGTAAGTTTATAGCCTACAAATAATAATAAAATAGCCAAGCTTGATAATGGAATTTGATTTAAAAATTGAGTGAATAAAAGTACACAAACCAATAAAAGCAAACCGTGTAATATAGCTGATAATTTGCTTTTAGCACCTGCAACTATATTGGCACTGCTACGAACAATAACTGCAGTAACAGGTAAGCCACCAAATAAAGCTGATGCAGAGTTTCCTATTCCTTGTGCTATTAATTCTTTGCTAGTTGGCGTTATTCGTTTAAAAGGGTCTAATTTATCAGAAGCTTCTATGCTCAATAAGGTTTCTAAACTCGCTACAATTGCAATTTTAAATGCAATTAATATAACACCAAACTCTGCTATTCGAGAAAAGTTGGGTGAGTTAAAATTTTTACTATTAATTAAATTTGGTATTTGTACCAAATGATTGCTTTCTAAAGCATAATTAGGAAAGAAATAATTTATAAAAACACTACTTAAAGTGCCTAATAATACTGCTAATAACGATATAGGAACTACCTTAAAAAGTTTATATTTTTTTAATTTAGTATATTCCCCTAAAAACAGAACTGAAAAGGTAATTAAAGCAATAATAACTGCAGTAGTATTAAATCTATCAAAAATATTTAAAAGCTCACTAAAAGTATTTTGGTGATCGAGTTGATTAAATGATTCGTCTCCTTCAAAATCTACATCGTACCCAACTGCATGAGGCAATTGTTTAAAAATTAAAATAATGCCAATTGCAGCCAACATTCCTTTAATAACCGATGAGGGAACAAAATTCCCTATAATTCCTGCTCCTAAAAAGCCAATAATAATTTGAATAATTCCAGCAATTAACAAAGCTGATAAAAACAAATCGAAACTCCCTAACACTTGAATTGAAGTTAAAACTATGGCAGTAAGTCCGGCTGCGGGTCCACTCACACTGGTATGCGAACCACTAATTAATCCAACAATTATTCCACCAAAAATACCTGAAATTAACCCTGAAGCTAGAGGCGCACCTGAAGCCAATGATATACCTAAACACAAAGGTAAGGCAACAAAAAAAACTACTATAGAGGCAGATAAGTCGGCTAAAAAATTTTCTTTTTTAAACATAATATTTTCAAATATCGATTGGCTTCGGTAAAAAAAATGAATCCTAAATTATCAATCATTGTTTCCTCATTTAACCAACAACTTTTGCCACAGCTTGTCTGAACTATGTTTTTTTGCGCCATTGTTGGTGTTTAAGCGAAGCGCCACCAACAACTTTGCCATAGCTTGTCTGAACTATGATTTTTTTTGATTTAAATGATTATCATGAAATGATACATGCGCCATTGTTGGTGTTTAAGCGAAGCGCCACCAACAACTTTGCCACAGCTTGTCTGAACTATGATTTTTTGCGCCATTGTTGGTGTTTAAGCGAAGCGTCACCAACAACTTTGCCACAGATTACACATATCACACTGATTGAAACAAAATTCAAAGCTATGATTTCTATGTTTCTAAGTGGTTCTAGTTTTTAAACAAGATCACGAATCATTGCAACATCATTTAATATTGATTTAAGGTTGGTGTATCATTTAATATGGGAAAAATTAACTTTATAATTAAAAGCATTCAACTGACAACTATCAACAAGCAACTATCAAGTAAAAAATTATAATTGCATATAACTTAAAACAACCTACCTAATGGCTATTATAAAACCTTTTGCAGCATTGCGTCCAGCTAAAGATAAAGTTGCGCAAGTTTCGGCACCTAGTTACGATAGTAGTTTGCGTGAACTTTCAACACACGAAATATTAAAAAATCCATATAGTTATTTGCATGTGGTAAAGCCTTATTTGCATTTTAAAGGTGAAAAGAAAAACCCAATTAAGCATTTCCCTTTGGGCTTAGAATATTTGAACAAATTTAAAAATGAACAGGTTTTAATTAAAGATAAAACACCTTGTTTTTATGTATATAGAATTATAAAAGGTAGTGTGGCTTATACTTCGTTAATTGCCTCTGCTGCTATTGATGATTATAACAATAATGTAATTTTAAAACACGAAAACACACTTACCGAAAAGCAAAATGAATTGGCCGAACACATTGAATTTTATAGTGGGTTAGGAAATCCTGTATTACTTACTTACCCCGACAATGATGACATAGAAGAGGTAATAAATAGAACCATTTTGGGTCATGCACCTGAGTATAATTTCATTAGTCAAGACCAATTGAAACATAATTTATGGCCTATAAGCAACGAAGCTGATTTACTTAAAATAGAAAATGCTTTTGCAGCAATTGATAAATTATACATAGCCGATGGGCACCACAGAAGTGCTGGTTGCGCTACTTATACTGAAACCATGCGAGCAAAAAATCCTAATTACAATGGCAACGAATTATTTAATTTTTATCCTGTTTGCTTAATTCCTTTTAATAAATTATACATTTACGAATACCATAGATTAATTAAAGACGAAGTCATTGTAAACAATGAATATTTTTTATCAAAATTGAATGCCTTTTTTAATATTTTCCCAAGTGGTCATATACCAATTCAACCGTTAAAAAATCGTGAGTTTGGCATTTATTTTAACAACGATGCCTATGTTATAAATTTAAAGCCAGAGTTCGAAAAAGAATTGAATGGAACCCTCGAAATGCTTGATGTAAGTATAGTAGAGGAATTTATTTTAAAACGTATTTTTAATATTACAGATAGTAAAACCGATAAACGATTAAGCTTTTTGGATGGCAGCAGAGGTTTATTGCCATTACAAAGCGCTGTTGACAGTGGCGATTTTGACTTGGCCATTACTTTATTTCCAACAAGCATAGCTGAGGTAAAACAAATAGCAGACGAACAATTAATAATGCCTCCAAAATCGACCTGGATAGAACCTAAAATAAGAACTGGATTGATAATTTATGAAACTATATAGGTAATGGCTGCTGGCATCTGGCTTCTGGCTTTGGTTATTGTTTGTAATCTATTAATAATGCAAATTAATATTCAAAATTCAATGTCGTTTATTTAAGGTGTTTTTATATTCAACTACTTAGTAGTTGGCATTATTACTCTATATTTAAACCCCTTTGTTTTTTTTATAAACAAAAGCAATCATGAAAGGATTGAATATTAATAGACCCAAATGAAATTTGGGGAGATTGAAGCATAGTATTAGCGAACCTGAAAGGGTCGAATTCCTTTAAATAAACAACATTGATTCAAAATTCATAAATCAAAATTCATAATTCATAAATCAAAATTCATAATTCAAAATTCATAATTCATAATTCATAATTCGCCTTCTAAAAACTCTTTATGCAATAAAACAATTTGTTCAATTAACGAATCTTGTTCATTGTTTTTAATTTCAAAATTGGCTTTGGCTAATTTCTCTTCTTGTGACATTTGGTTTTTCATTCGGGCTTCCACTTCTTCTTTTGTAATATTATCGCGTTGCATGGTTCTCCTTATTCTATCACCAATTGGGGCAGTAACTACTATAAATTTGTCAATATTTTTATAGCTATCCGTTTCAAACATTAAAGCCGCTTCTTTTATAATATATGGTGCTTTATTCTCTTTTTGTTCTAATAACCAAACATCAAAATCAGCAAAAACAATTGGATGAACACACTGGTTTAATTCCTGCAAAAGCTGTTTATTTTCAAACACTATTTTCGAAATATGATTTCGGTTTAATGTTCCATTTTCAGTATAACTTTCGTTTCCAAAAAGTAATTTTACTTTTTTAACAATAGTATCATTAGAAACCATAAGATGTTTAGCCCTTTCATCAGCATTATAAATTGGGACACCAAGTTGAGCAAATATTTTACATACAATTGATTTACCAGAACCTATACTGCCTGTAACTCCTATTTTTAACATATTCAAATTAAATAAAAAATGGTTTGATTTTGATAATAAAGTAATATTTATTTTAAAACAAAAATGTAAACTCCGGTGGAATTTAATAAGAATAGCCATCAGTGAAACTGGTGGTGACATAATCAAATTAATAATAAAAAAAAACCCGAAAATCTTCATGAATAGCTTTGGCATTCGAGAAGATTTCCAGGGTTTTGTGAAGAGGATTATGTTCATTTTTCAACGGGTTTAAACCTGTTGTTCTGATAAGAACATTCTTATTTTACTCTTTAATTCATAAAATAGCTTTAAACTATTTTATAAATGTAATTGGTATTATTTAGTTTCTTCTTTTTTAACGGGGTTAAGCGCAACTGTTGCTTCCATGCTCACTGCACTTCTGTTAATTCTCAACTTAGTTCCTTCGCTTTCTATAATTAAGTAGGTTTCGTTAACCTCAGTTACTTTAGCTTGTATGCCACCTAAAGTTACTATTTTGTCGCCTTTAGCTATCGAATCAACTAATTTTTTCTGTTCTTTTTGCTTCTTCATTTGAGGGCGAATCATAAAGAAATAAAAAATTGCAATCATTGGAACAAAAAATATCAATTGTTCCCATCCGCCACCTTTTGCAGCTGCTTGTAATAATGTAAAATTCATGTTTGTGTTTATTTTTTATTGGTTGTTAATGTGTGTTTGGTTTTGCTTGTTCTCCACTTTTTGGCGTTACTTCTCCTTTTACAAGTAAAGCAGTATTGGTAGGTGTTGTATTTGCGGTAACCGTTACCGATTTCTCAGCATGGTTAGGTTTACCCTCGCTATTAAAAGTCACATCTATTTCGCCCGATGCTCCGGGAGCAATTGGTTTTTTGGGCCAACTAGGTACTGTGCAACCACAACTTGCATTAGCACTTGTAATTAGCAATGGATTTTTTCCAGTGTTTTTGAATTTAAATTTGTGGTTTACAACATCACCTTCTTTAATAGTTCCAAAATCATAAATGTTTTGATCAAAAGTAATTTCAGTTACATTTGGATTTTCGGCATTTGGATTTTCGGGCGATGCAGGGTTATTTACTAAATCAGTTCCTGCTTGGCTGCCACTGTTGCTATTTCCGCACGAAATAGCCATTAAAATAATTGTTGAAATAAAAAACTTTTTCATGTATAATCTATAATTTTTAAATGTTATTCCACTAAACCTCTTCCAGTTTTTAAAATTTTATTTTCTTCTCTTAATCCAATTTGTATTTTATCTAAAACACCATTCATAAATGTATGGCTATTGGGACTGCTGTATAATTTAGCAATTTCTAAATACTCATTTATACTTACTTTAACTGGTATTTGGTTAAAATTAAGTATTTCGCAAGTAGCCATTTTCATTAAAAGCATATCAACTGTTGCAATTCTATCAGCATCCCAATTTTGGGTTTTAACTGCAATTAAGCTAGTTAGTTCATCATCTTGCTCCAATGTGTTCAAAAACAAATCAGATACAAATTGAGTATCTTCTAATTTATCGTTGTAAAATCCTGGCAGTATTTCGGCTTTTTTATTTTGTTTAATCGAAGAAAGTGTTTTTTGAAATGCTATTAAAACCATTACGTCATCATCTTCCCAATTAATAAAATGTTCTTCTAAATAATGATTAAAAACTTCACTATCTGCAATCAACGATTCTATAATTTCAAGTATAATTTGTTTTTCAGCAAATACTGAAGTGTCGCCTTCTTTTGATGCAATTAATAGGGTATCAATTGCCTTTAATTCTGCTAATATTTGTCTAAAAAAAGAAGAACTATCAGTCCAATCTATTTTTTGATTCTTTATTTTTTCTTGTAAAAATGTGTCGTTTTCAAATAACTCAATAACTGCATTGTTATAAATAACTTCTAAAAAAGCTAACTGTTCTGGCTGAGGGATATGTTTGGTATGTTGGTATTCAATTTCTTTGCCAATAAAAAACTTAAATTCAATTAAAAACGACAATAAAAATACATACACTTCATATGCTTTATCAAGCGATTTTAATAAGTTTTTTTGAGCAATAGTTCTACTTATTGATTGATCTTGCTTGTAAGCATACAATGCTTGAAAAGTTTTTATTCTTAAAAATCGTCTAAATAGCATAGCTATTATTTTTGTTTGTAAGCTAATTTAAATTTATAAGTAAGTTAGGTTTAGCTATACAATTTTTTAAAATTACCTAAAGAACTTTATATATGAAACAACAAGTAATAAAACTATTACTTGTTGTTTATATTATTTTATTAATAAGTAGAACCTACACGCATGATATCATGAATACGCTTTTCTGCTAATTCGGTTGCTGCTTTTTGAGTATGCACTTTGTCTGCAATCGATTTTTTAAATATGGCCAAAGTGGTTTCATATATTTTTTCGGTATTGCTAAATGCTGTTTCGCGGTTATAACCTATATGTTCCTGATACACGTTAATTAATCCACCTGCATTTATAAGAAAATCTGGTGCATAGGCAATTCCTTTATCCATTAACATAGGTCCATGTATGTTTTCATCAGCTAACTGATTGTTTGCTGCACCAGCAATTACCTTGCATCTTAATTTATTAATGTTTACCGAGTCTAAAATTGCACCCAAAGCACATGGAGCAAAAACATCTACATCTAAGCCATAAATATCATCGCCACTTACTACAGTTGCGCCTAATTCTTTACTATATTTTTTTAGGGTATCTTCGTTAATATCAGTAATAAATAACTCTGCTCCTTCTTTGTGTAAATATTCTAATAAATGGCCACCTACTTTTCCAATTCCTTGTACCGCTATTTTTTTACCAGCTAAACTATCAGAACCAAAAACATGGTTTACCGCAGCTTTCATTCCTACAAATACACCGTAAGCAGTAACAGGACTTGGATCTCCTCCTCCGCCCATACTTTCAGGTAAACCTACCACATGGTCTGTTTCCATGTTTACATATTCCATGTCGCGGGTGGTGGTGTTTACATCTTCGGCAGTAATGTACTTACCATTTAAATTTTCAACAAAACGACCAAACTTACGCATTAAAGCTTCCGTTTTAAGTGTTTTGGCATCGCCAATAATTACAGCTTTAGCACCTCCTAAATTTAATCCAGAAATGGATGCTTTGTAAGTCATTCCTCTGCTCAAACGCAATACATCGTTAACTGCATCGGCCTCGCTGGTATAATTCCAAACACGCGTTCCTCCTAAGCCAGGACCTAAAACTGTATTATGGATTGCTATAATAGCCTTTAATCCAGTGTATTCATCCTGACAAAAAACTATTTGTTCATGATCGTGTTTTTGTAATTGTGCAAAAATATCTGACATAATTTTGGGTTTAAAAGGCTGCAAAAGTAAATTTATTTTCCATATTTCATAATACCTTAAACTATTACTTTTAAAACACATTATCAACCCCAATTAATTTAGCTTTTCAATTGGCTTCATCAACTATTTTATTGTTATATTTTATATATTTGGCAAATGATTAAGCATGTTAAAAAATTCAATTTAGGGGAAGAACCAGAAACTGATTTGGAATATTGGCTTACCAAAACACCAATTGAAAGATTAGCAGCACTTGAAAAAATGAGACAGAATTATATAACGTTTTTTTTAAATGGAAATAAGCCACGATTTCAAAGAATTTATACAGTTGTTAAATAAAAACAATGTAAAATATTTAGTTGTTGGGGGTTATGCAGTAGCAATGCATGGCTTTCCACGATATACTGGAGATATAGATTTTTGGATAAAACCAGAAAAGGAAAACGCAGAAAAACTTGTCAAAACTTTATTTGAATTTGGTTTTGGAAGTTTAGATATTAATATAAATGATTTTACAAAAGAAAACTCAATTGTTCAACTTGGATTTCCACCCGAAAGGATCGATTTAATTACTTCTGTTGACGGTTTACTTTTCGAAGATTGTTGGAAAGAAAGAAAAGAAGTTGTTACAGAAGAAATATTAATTGATTATATTTCATTGCATCATTTAAGAATAAATAAAGCTGCTTCTGGAAGAGATAAAGATATTTTGGATTTAAAAAATTTACCAAAAGAAAAAATTAATTAATCAAATGAAAAAAATAAAATTAATAATCATTTTAGCATTTGCTATTTCATTCAACCTATCAGCACAAAATGGAATAGTGGTTGATGATTTTATTTATAACAATAAAAAACCTATTGATCGAAAGGTAAGCAGTGTGGTAAGTCATGTAATTGTATTTAATACCCAAGCACAAGTTACCCGAACTGCAAAAGTAAACTTGGAAGCAGGTGTTTTTAATATTGTTTTCGATAAACTTTCGCCATACATAAACATGAATAGTTTGGAGGTAAAAGCCAATGCTGGTTTAACCATTTTGTCGGTAAGTAACAGAAACGATTTTTTGAATAAAAACGAGAAACCAAACGACATTTTACTCTTAGAAGATTCGCTAACAAGCATAAAAGCTGCGCTTGCCGATTTTAAAGCAGATAAAGAAACCATTGTTCATCAAAAAGATTTGATGCTTGCCAACAGAAATGTGGCTAGTAACCAAACTGGAGTTAAAGCGGATGATTTGGACGATTTAATGGAACTTTACAGAAAAAAACTTGACGATTTTAAAATAAATTGGTTCCGTTTAAGTAATTTAGAAACTAAATATTATGGTTATAAGAACCAAGTAGAGCAACAATTAGCAGCTTACAACAATGGAAAATTGACTTTGAACAACGAAGTTATTTTAACCATAAAAGCAGATAATAATATTCAAAATGCACAAATAGATTTAAGTTATTTGGTTGGAAACGTAAGCTGGCAGCCATTTTACGATATTAGAATAAAAGACAATAAAAGCAATGTTCAGTTTTTTTTGAAAGCCAATATTATCCAAAGCACTGGCGAAGATTGGAACAATGTAAACCTAAAACTAACCACTGCAAACCCTGCTGAAGGTGGCGTAAAACCTGAATTGCAAACTAATTGGTTATGGTTTAATAATAATCTTGTTGTTGAAAACGTTAAAATAAATCCTGATAGAAGAACTAGAGCAATGGCAGCTCCATTAATTGATGCAGATGATCCCACTCCTTCGAATTATAAAACCAAATTTGCTAAACCAACTGTATTACAAAACATGTTCAATACAGAATTTGAAACTAACATAGCCTATACCATTCCAAGCGATAACCAAAACCACCAAGTTGATTTAACCAGTTTTGCGCAAAATGCTATTTATGGTTATGCGGTGGTGCCAAAATTAAACAAAGAAGTGTTTGTTACTGCTCAAGTTTTAGCCAACGATTTAATTAACCAAATTAGTGGAGAAGCCAATGTTTATTATGATGGAACATTTACTGGAAAAACATTTATAAGTCCAACTGCCAACGATACTTTGTTGCTTACTTTAGGAAAAGATAAACGCATACAAGTAGAAAGAATTAAGTTGAAAGATAATAGTTCAAAATCGTTTTTTGGAAGCACTAAAAAAGAACAAACTACTTATGAAATAAAGGTAAAAAACACACATAAAGATACCATTACTTTAACCATTGAAGATCAAATTCCAGTATCGAACAACAGCGAAATAGAAGTAAAACTATTGGAATACCAAGGCGCAACTTACGATGCAAATACAGGTAAATTAACTTGGAAAATGGTATTGAAAGCCGATGAAAGCAAATCAGTTAAATTTAGTTTTGAAGTAAAGTATCCAAAAGACAAACCGTTGACTGGGTATTAGCAATTGGCCGCTGGCAACTGGCTGCTGGCAAATAATCTTCAAAAGGTGCGGTAACAATTCCCCCTTGTGTGTTGGATTTGCCGGGCGAAGGGGGTTAGGGGGATGTTTTAATTAGCATCATAGCATCCGCCAACGTCTCGTTGGTGGAAACTATTATTGAGCCTCCGGCTCGTTATTAAAATACAACTTCTACTTTCAAAAAGTTGTTAGTTAGATGACGATAGTTATAGGCGATAACAAGGGGCGGCATGTGTACTAATTGCCTGAGGCAATGAAATAGAAACACTAGCGAGACACTAGCGTTATCGATGAATTATCTGCGAAATCAGCGGGAAATAAAACAGCGCAAAGTGTTAAAGAAAATCTGTGTTTTCTGTGTAATCTGTGGCAAAAAATTTGAACCACATAGAAACATAGAAAACATAGCATAGATATTGAAACAAATCTGTGAATTCCGTGGCAAAAAATTCTGCGTTTATTTACGAAATCAGCGGGAAATAAAACAGCGCAAAGGGTTAGTGAAAATTTGTGTTTTCTGCGAAATCTGTGGCTACAAGCTCAACAAAAAATCAATGGTATCCATATTATCGGCATAATTCCATAATTCGGGCTGTTGCGTTTTTCCAAATGGAATATTTACTCCTAAATCTATTTTACTCACCACACACTGTATTTCATCTTTGCGGTCTTCAAGTATCGCTTTTACTTCATCTAAATTGTCGTAATACTCATAAAATAAACTTGCCAAAGGCGATGCCAAGGCTTTATCTTCCTTTAAATTAATCAGTCCGTTTTCTAAAAAATCATCTTGATTTAATAACCAAATCGATTTATGGTACATTAAATTATTGTCATATTTATTGTGTTTTAAATATTCATCGTAATCGTGTGTATTTTCAAAAAACAATGCCATGTCAAAACCTTTTGGTAAGTATAGTTTGCTTACATTGCGGCAGCCTAATCCAAAGTAAGTAAAAATATCTTTAGCCAGCAATTTCATTTCCTCATCGGTTTCATGGCCAGTTAATACTGCAACACTATTTCGGTTTTTACGTAAAATATTTGGGTATTTACTAAAATAATAATCGAAATAACGGTTGCTATTATTACTTCCTGTAGCAATTACTGCATCAAAATTATTTGACAACTTCTCATCGTCATTTAATATTTTTATTTTATCAGTAAATTCAGGTTCAATTTGCATTAATGCTGCTACTATAAATTTGGGTAGTATTTTATCATCGCTACTTAATTTTATTAATGCATTATGTCCACATAGCAAAACACAAATCAAATCGTGTAAACCAACCAAAGGAATATTTCCAGCCATAATAATGGCTACTGTTTTACTTTCAATTGGTTTTTCAAAATCATATTTTTCAGTCCAACGAGTTAAATTATGCTCACTTAAAGCATCAGCCCAAGCTTGCAAAGCCAGCCTTTGGCTTTCTTCTGTAAACCAATTGTTGTATAAATAGGCTTCCACAATTGCCTTATGTGCATTATTAGCAGCATTTTGCAAAAAAATTCCTAACTGAATAAAAGCTTGTACACGTTGTTGAAAAGTCATGTTATTTAGAACGATTCTATTTTTAGATTTGAGAGAACAAAACTAATCTTGCAGTTGTTAAAAACAATATAAAAACAAAAATAAATTAATAATATATTATGGCAATAATGATAACTGACGAATGCATCAATTGTGGTGCATGTGAACCTGAATGTCCTAACAATGCAATTTACGAATCGGGCGCTGAATGGGCTTGGAAAGATGGAAATAGTATGAATGGAACTGTAGATATCGATGGTTCAATGGTTGATGCAAGCTCACGCTTTGGTCCAAAATCGGACGATACTTATTATATAGTAACAGGTAAATGTACCGAATGTGTGGGTTTCCATGAGGAACCACAATGCGCAGCTGTATGTCCTGTAGACTGCTGTTTACCTGACCCTGAAAACGTTGAAACCCAAGAGCGTTTGTTAGAAAAGAAAAACAGAATGCATTTATAAAAACAAAAAGCTCAAAATATATTTTGAGCTTTTTTTATGTAAAAATAATAAAACATGAAAAAAGTAGGTTTGGTACTTTCGGGAGGTGGTGCAAGAGGTTTTGCTCACTTAGGTGCAATTAAAGCGTTAGAAGAAATTGAAATTACCCCTTCCATTTTATCAGGTTCAAGCGCAGGTGCTATTATTGCCGCTTTTTATTCAGCAGGTTATGAGCCTGAAGAAATTATTGAAATTGCATTAAAAGGTAACTTTTTTAGTTTTTCCAATATTCAATTAAACAAAACTGGCATATTTAATATGCAATCGTTCGATAAAATATTTAAAAAGTATTTTAAAGAAAATCTTATTGAAAGTTTACCTATTCCAATTTGTATAGCTGCAACCGACATCATAAAAGGTAAAACTCATTATTTTAAAAAGGGAAATCTCTCAACGGCATTACAAGCCACCTCTTGCATTCCTTTGGTTTTTAATCCTGTAAATATTAACGATTCTTTGTATTTAGATGGTGGCATTTTAAACAATTTACCCATTGAACCACTTAAAAATAAATGTGAATTTATTATTGGAGTCCATTGCAATGAAATGAGTTTTAAAAACGAAAATTTTCATATGAAAGATCTTATTGATAGAAGTTTTCATATGGCAATGAACAAACAAGTACACGATAAAATGCACTTGTGCAATTTATTTATAGCTCCTCCCGACATGAGTAAATATGGCCTTTTTGATGTAAATAAAGCTGAAGAAATATTTTTATATGCATACCATTACACAAAGGATTTTTTAAAATTAAAAAAAGTGTTTTCATTAATTGAAGATATCTATTAAGTATGAATAAAATTCCTAGAAAAGATCTTGTTTACATATCAATTCAATTAATATTATTTATAGTTTATTTAATTCCTGTAATTAGCTTTAAAATTAACATTCATCCTTACCTCCAACAATTATTTTTATTTTTTTCAGTAACCGGATTTTTAATGGTTATAATCAGCATTATTCAGCTAAATAAAAGCTTAACTCCTTTCCCAACCCCTAAAGAAAATGGCGTTTTAAATACTAGCGGTTTGTATAAATATGTTCGCCACCCTATTTACGCTGGAATTATTATTTTTACAATTTTTTTTGGTTTATACAATTTAAGCCAATTCAAAATTTTAATAGGAATATTATTGTTCATATTATTTTATTTTAAATCGAATTATGAAGAAAAACTGCTTGTAGATAAATATAAAAATTATACAGATTAACTGAAAAACACTAAAAAATTTATCCCTTTTATAATTTAAGTTATATTAAGTGATGAAGTTAGTCAAATCAACAAAATAAAGCAGTATTGAGCACATAACTTATTGGTTTTAAATTTATATTTGATTAATAAATTAAAAATAAATATGAAAACAAACGTTGGATTAACTGACAAAATTATTAGGGTTTTAGTAGCAGTATTAATTGCATCACTCTATTTTATGGGTAAAATTGATGGTACCCTTTCTATTGTTTTATTAATAATTGCTACCATTTTTATAGCAACTAGTTTTATTAGTTTTTGCCCTATTTACAGCATATTTGGTTTGTCTTCAAAAAATAAATAACCATGAAAACTGAAGCAATTTATTTAGCAAACATTAAATGTACGGGCTGCGCAACCACTATTAAAAATGAATTACTAAAAATAGCAGGTGTAAAAGCTGTTGAAGTAATAAATGAAGAAGACAAAGTGATATTGACCTATGGTTTAGATAATAGAAATGAAATAATTAAAAAATTACACGATTTAGGCTACCCTGAAGCAACGGAAGAAAATGGTTTGTTGCTTCAAATAAAAAGTTATGCTAGCTGTATGATAGGTAGAATTAGTAATTTAACTAAAGAAAATGTTTAACTAAAACTTAATTTTTAAAAATATAAACCAGTTGTTTTGTTTCAAAAAATGGTTCGTCAAAAAAGTTATTTAGGTCGGAAGTTTGAACATTCAGTTTGGCATTTAGCCTTTTAATTTCTTTAATTTCTTCTTTTAAATCACCACCTTTTAATAATAAGTAACCGTTTAATTTGGAATTAAAACACTCTTCTGCAATGTAATCTTGTGTCCAGCGGTAAAGCGTTTCCATAGGTGCTACTGCCCTACTCAATATAAAATGAAACTCTTCTTTTAAATTTTCTACTCGCCCTACAACAAAATCTGTATTTGTTAAACCCAATCCTTTTGAAACTTCTTCCGCTACTTTTATTTTTTTTCCTATTGAGTCGCAAAGTGTAAATTCAACTTCTGGAAATAATATGGCTAAAGGAATGCCAGGAAAACCACCACCGGTGCCTATATCTAATATTTTTGTACCTTTTTCAAACTGAATGTATTTGGCAATGGCTAAACTATGTAAAACATGTTTTTCGTAAAGCGATTCAAAATCTTTTCGCGAAACAACATTTATTTTACTATTCCAGTCAGCATATAATGTATATAAAGTTGTAAATTGTTCAATCTTTTTTTCGGTTAATTGACTAAAGTATTTTGTAATTATTTCTATTCCCAAGGTGTTATTTTTTGATTTGCAAATTAGTTTATTTAAAGTTTAACAAACAATTTATTTAAAAACTTCCATTTAAAAAAAAATATAGAAAAAATAAAGTACTATTAACTTTATTTGAAAAGTAAAAATATATCAAATGTTAATTGAAATCAATAATATAAATAAATCGTACGCCAACCATCAAGCATTAAAAAATGTAAGTATTAATATTCCCAAGCAGAGTATTTTTGGGCTGCTCGGGCCAAATGGCGCTGGTAAAACTAGTTTAATACGAATTTTAACGCAAATAACGCAAGCCGATTCGGGAAGTATAAAATTTAATGGCGAAAATTTACAAGAAAAGCATATTTATGAAATGGGTTATTTGCCCGAAGAAAGAGGTTTGTATAAAAAAATGCAAATTGGCGAACAACTCTTATATTTTGCTGAACTCAAAGGTTTAAAAAGTTCAGAAGCAAAAAAAACTGTAAAATATTGGGTTGATAAATTTGAAATTAAAGATTGGTTGAATAAAAAAGTAGAAGAACTTTCAAAAGGAATGCAACAAAAAGTTCAATTTATTGCCACTGTTTTACACCAACCCAAATTAATTATTTTAGATGAACCTTTTAGCGGTTTTGATCCTAAAAATGCACAACTTTTAGTAGATGAAATTTTGAACTTAAGAGCCAATGGAAGTACCATTATTTTTTCAACTCACAGAATGGATACTGTTGAAAAACTATGTGATGATATTGCAATGATTAACAAAAGTGAAGTAGTTTTAAGTGGAAACAAAAACGATATTAAAAAGCAATTTAGCAATGATGAATTTGTTTTAAATTTTAATGGAAGCCTACAAGAATCAAGTCACTATAAAATAGTAAATTCAACTGAAAATGAGGCCACTATAAATATTTTATCAAATAAAAAAGAGGTTATTGCTCTCTTAAATAACCAAATAGAATTAATTTCATTTATGCCTAAAATAGCAAGTATGGAAGATGTTTTTATTAAAATGTTAAATGAAAAAAAACCTAATTGTTAGTTTTTAACACAATGAAATACTAATTTTTGATCTTGACTATTTTTAGTAAAAAAAAAGTAATCCTCTCCCCCATTTTTTATATTAAACTGCTTAGCAATCTCTGTTTCATTTATAGGGAAATTTCTTTTACTAATATTGGCTTTACTAATGTTGTTTTGTTTTAAATAATTTATAAACTCTTGTTTACTAAAAACCATGGATTGTTTTATTTTAAAACTTCTTCCCATAAAATTTTCAATATTATTATTGCCAATAAAAAAGTTTGAATTTTCTGCCAACATTTTTAAACCTAAACTTTGTGAATATTTAAAGCTTAAACGTGCTTTTATAATACTTGCATTGGGTTCAAAAAAATAAGTTGCTTCACTAAATTCTATGTTTTGTTCTATGTGAGATTCAACCTCTTCAAATAGTTGAATTTCTTCATTATTTATAATATTTATTGCTTTAATTTTTGTTGAACTTTCTATTAAAAAATTTACTTTTAATAATATTTCTTTCACTTCATTTTTTAAAGAAACAACATGTATTTCTTCAATATTTTTAATTGATTTTATACAATAATTTAAATCAATTAAAGGTGAAAGTTTTATTAATAACTGATTGGAGATTTGCTTTAATGGAGGGATTATTTCTAAAATGTTTGGAGTACAATCTTCAAATAAAAAACTTTTATTATTTCCCAATGGTCTTCTATCTGCATCTATGTAAACTAAATCGAAGTTTGTATTATTTTTCTGTAAAAAATCTTCAGCAAAAGCGGTAACTCTTTCTATATTTTTAATTCCTAATTTATTAAAATTAAACTTTACTATTTCATTTAATTCTTCATCGCAATCAATTGATATTACTTCATTAAATTTTTTTGCAAAAGCTATGTCATCAATTCCTAAACCACCCGACAAATCCAACACTTTATCACCTTTATACAAACTTGATTTATAAAAAGAGGTCAATTCACTGCTACACTGTTCATAACTTTTAGTGGGTAACCAACAATAATTTAAAGCATAAATAGGTACTTTATAGAGTGCTTTTTTATAATTAATTAAAGTTTCTAATACCAAATTAGCATTAAAGTTCGTTTGTTTATTAGCCTTTAGTTTAAAAGCCAATGTGTTTTTATTGTCATTAATGTGTTTTTTGATAAAAGTTTCAATATCAAAATTTAAATGTTCAGTAAAAAAATTATACTTTTGCAAAATATAAAATATTATAAAATTAAAAATAATATATAAAAAACCAATCAGTTATGAAAAAGTTAGCTCCTATCGCCATTTTCGCATTAATCGTTATTTTAATGGTTTCATGCAAAGGTTCTTGTCCTAAATTTTAAATAAATTTATTTTAATTTATATAAAATGAAAGTTTATATCTTGTATTAAATCAGGATGTAAACTTTTATTTACTGGGCAATTAAGCCCAATTTCAATTATTTTAGCTTTATTTTCTTCAGTTAAATTCCCTTTCGGAATAAAAACAGCTATTTCAATTTTTGAAATCCTTCTCGGATTTCCCTCCATATGTTTTTTAACTGTCAATTTTGAATTAATTAAATCAAAACCCATTAGCCTAGTTTGAATAGCAATTGTAGTAATCATGCAACTTGCTAAAGCCTTTGCAACCAAATCTGTAGGCGAAAATGCTTCCCCTTTTCCAAAATTATCAGTGGGTGCATCTGTCAATATTTTATTGCCTGATTGAAGGTGAATTGACTCACATCTAAATTCTCCTAAATAAATTACTTCAGCTGTATTCATTTTTTGTTATTTTTGACAACAATAATAAAAGTTAATTCGCTTTGCAAAACAGATTCATTATTTTATTGATATTTTTATTTTTTTTAGTAAAAAATAGTTCCTGCCAAAATGCACCAATTTTGGATGGTGAAATATTGTTGTACAAAGACAATAATATAGGATTTCATTTAAATACTTACAGCGGAGGTGGCATGTATTACCGACATGCATGGCACAAAACTGGAAGCAAAAAAAATTTTTGGGAGTGCGATTTTTCATATATCAGGCATCCTAAAGAAGTGTGGCGTTATGGTTTTCAAGAAAACCCAAATACTTATACTTATGGAAGATTAAATTATGTGTATTTTTTTAGAAATAGCTTTGGTCAAAAAATAGAACTAACAGAAAGAAGTTACAAAAATGCATTAGGATTGAATTTAGTTTATTCTGTAGGTATTTCGCTAGCATTATTAAAACCTGCATACATCGATTATTTTGTTCAAAATCCTGATAGAACAAATTCATTAGTAACTGAAAAATTCGATCCAATAAGACATAAAGATGAGTATAGGATATACGGAAATGGTCAATTTTTAAATGGATTAGACGAATTAAAAGTAAAACCAGGTTTGTTTGGAAGAGTTGGTTTAAGTATCGAGTATGGACAATATCCTGATGAATACAAATCGTTAGAAGCAGGAATTACCTTTGATGCTTTTAATGAAACTTTGCCAATGTTAATCAAAACCGAACAAATTCAATTTTTTCCTGCACTTTATTTAGCATTTAATTTTGGCTGGAAAAATTAAAGTTATAATTTAATATAAATAGTATAAATGATAGAATTACCTGTTTTAAACGAAGCAAGAGTAAAAAAACCTAATTGGTTAAAAGTAAAATTACCTACTGGTGAAAATTATAGAAAAGTTCGTCAGTTAGTTGATGAATATAAATTGCATACCATTTGCGAAAGTGGAAACTGCCCTAACATGGGCGAATGTTGGGGCGAAGGAACTGCAACTTTTATGATTTTAGGGAATATATGTACTCGCAGTTGCTCGTTTTGTGCAGTAGCAACTGGCAGAGCTAAAACTTATGACTTAGAAGAACCAAAAAGAGTAGCGGAAGCAATTAAATTAATGAATGTAAAACATGCCGTTTTAACTTCAGTTAATAGAGATGAACTACCCGACAAAGGGGCAAAAGTATGGGCTGACACCATTAGAATGGTGAAAGAAATAAATCCAAATACCACTATGGAAACTTTAATTCCCGATTTTTTAAGCAAATGGGATTTATTGTATCAAGTAATTGATGAAAAGCCTGAAGTGGTAAGTCATAACATGGAAACTGTACCACGTTTATACAGAAAAGTTCGTCCTCAAGCTAAATACGAAAGAAGTTTAGAACAAATAAAGCTAACAAAAGAAAGAGGAAGAAGAACAAAAAGCGGTGTAATGTTGGGTTTGGGTGAAACTGAAAATGAAGTATTTGAAATTATGGACGATTTAGTTGCTCATGGTTGCGATGTATTGACTCTTGGACAATATTTACAACCAACTAAAATGCACTTAGCTGTTGAAGAATTTGTAACTCCCGAGCAATTTGATTATTACAAACAAGTAGGTATTGCTAAAGGATTTAATTATGTAGAAAGTGGTGCTTTGGTTCGCTCAAGCTACCATGCTGAAAAACATATTTAAAGAATTTTAAATAATAAACAAGATAAATATTAATGCTACAAAATATAATAGAACAAGCATGGGAAAACCGTGACTTGATAAAAGAAGAAGCTACTCAACAAGCCATTAGAGATGTAATTGAACTACTTGACAAAGGAAAACTAAGAACAGCTGAACCTACCGAAAATGGATGGAAAGTAAATGATTGGGTAAAAAAAGCGGTTATTCTTTATTTTCCAATTCAAAAAATGGAAACCATTGAATTGGGTCCATTTGAGTTTCATGATAAAATGTTACTTAAACGCAATTATGCCGAATTGGGTGTAAGGGTTGTTCCTCATGCGGTTGCTCGTTATGGTTCGTATTTAGCTAAAGGTGTAATTTTAATGCCAAGTTATGTTAACATTGGCGCTTATGTTGATGAAGGAACCATGGTTGATACTTGGGCAACAGTTGGAAGTTGCGCTCAAATAGGTAAAAATGTACACCTAAGTGGTGGTGTTGGAATTGGTGGTGTGTTAGAACCTGTTCAAGCAGCTCCAGTTATTATTGAAGACAATTGTTTTATAGGTTCGCGCTGTATAGTTGTAGAAGGTGTTAGAGTAGAAACAGAAGCTGTTTTAGGAGCTGGAGTAACACTTACCATGAGTACAAAAATTATTGATGTTACAGGCGAAAATCCTGTTGAATACAAAGGAGTGGTTCCTGCACGTTCGGTGGTTATTCCCGGTTCATACACCAAAAAATTTCCCGCAGGCGATTATCAAGTGCCTTGCGCCATAATTATTGGCAAACGCAAAGAAAGCACTGATAAAAAAACCAGCTTGAATGATGCTTTAAGGGATAATAGCGTGGCTGTTTAAATAGAAATAGTAAAACACATTAATGAAAATAGGTTTTGATGCAAAACGAGCTTTTAATAACTCAACCGGTTTGGGTAATTATGCCCGGCTATTAATAGAATCTCTATTAATTAAATATCCAGAACACAACTATTTTTTATTTACACCAACAATCGATGAAAAGTATTCTAATCTGTTTAGCGAATATGCCAATGTTCAAATAATACAACCCGAAAAATACATTTATAAAAAATTGCATGCAGCATGGAGAACATTTAGAGTTGGCGATATTATTAATGAATTAAAACTTAATATTTTTCATGGTTTAAGTAACGAAATTCCAATAGGAATTAATAGAAGTAAAACAAAAATTATAGTTACAATTCACGATTTAATTTTTTTGCGTTATCCAAATTACTATAACAATATTGATGCTTATATTTATAAAAAAAAATTCAAGCGTGCGTGTAATGAAAGCGATTTAATACTCGCTACAAGCAATCAAACTAAAAGAGATATTGAAGAATTTTTTCATACTGAACCAAATAAAACTAAAGTAATTTACCAAGATTGTAGCAATGACTTTGCATTAATATTTACTAGTGAACAAAAAAATGAAATAAAGAAGAAATATAATCTTCCTTCAAAATTTATTTTAAGTGTAGGAACTATTGAAACCAGAAAAAATCAACTAACTATTTTAAAAGCTTTAGCTAAAATTAATACAGACTGGAGTTTGGTTTTAATAGGTAAAAAAACAGCTTATTTCAACGAAATTTATGAATTTGCTACCAAAAACAATTTATTTAAAAGATTGATTGTTTTAGAAAATATTGTTTCACATGATTTGCCAATTATTTATCAATGCGCTGATGTGTTTGTATATATTTCAGAATTTGAAGGATTTGGAATACCCGTTTTAGAAGCAATGAAAAGCAAAATTCCTATTATTACTTCTAATTCTTCCTCTCTGCCCGAAGTGATTGGCAATACTGGTTTACAAATTAATCACTTGGACAGTGAAGCAATAGTTTCATTCATCAATAATCAGTTTGAACAAAAGAACATAATTGAACAAAATATTAAAGCTGCCGAACTCAGAACTCAGTTATTTGACAGAAATGAAATTGCTTTTTCAATTAACGATTTATATATAAAACTTAGTACAATTAAACTATAAAGGCCGTTATTAAATAACAGCCTTTATTAATTATAAAATGTATTTAAGATAAAACTACTCTGTAAAAGAGCCCATTTCACTAAACTTTGCAATTCTTGTTTTTATCAATTCGTCAGATGGAACTTTGGTCAATTCATCAAGCATTGAATTAATTGCATTTTTCATTATTAAATATGTTTCCTTAGGATTTTCGTGTGCGCCTCCCAATGGCTCTTCTATTATTCCATCAATCAACTTATTTTTAAGCATATCGTTCGCAGTTAGTTTCAATGCTTCGGCAGCTTTTTCTTTATGTTCCCAACTTCTCCATAAAATAGAAGAACAACTTTCTGGTGAAATAACAGAATACCAAGTATTTTCCATCATGATTACTTTATCGCCCACTCCTATTCCTAAAGCGCCACCACTTGCACCCTCGCCTATAATTATACAAATTACAGGCACTTTTAAAACACTCATTTCTAACAAATTTCTTGCAATGGCTTCTCCCTGCCCTCTTTCTTCAGCTTCTAACCCAGGCGATGCGCCAGGTGTATCAATAAAACAAATGATTGGTTTATTTAACTTTTCAGCTAATTTCATTAAACGCAATGCTTTTCTGTAACCTTCGGGGTTTGGCATACCAAAATTTCTGTACTGTCTTTGCTTGGTATTTCTTCCTTTTTGATGGCCAACAATCATTACAGTTCTTCCATCAATGGCAGCAAAACCACCTACCATCGCTTTATCATCTTTTACATTTCTATCGCCATGCATTTCAATAAAATTATTGAAACAATTTTCTATGTAATCTAATGTGTATGGCCTTTCAGGATGCCTACTTATTTGTACCCGTTGCCAACCATTAAGGTTTTTATAAATTTCTTTTTTTGTAGTTTCAATTTTACCTTCTAATTCAGTAATTGATGAACTAACATCTATTTTACCTTTATCTGCAACCTCTTTAACCTTTTTTAATTGGTCTTCTAATTCTTGTATTGGTTTTTCAAAATCAAATTGTGCCATACTGCAATAATAGTAAGGCTAAGTTAAGTTTTAACAAAATAATTTTATTTACTTGTGTATTAAGCTATTTTTATATAATGTTCACTTTTTTATACTTTAAACTTGACAAGAATATAATTACTACTATATTTGCACTCCTTTTAAACGAGGGTTTATTAGTTCTTAAGTTTACGGTGTGGTAGTTCAGTTGGTTAGAATACCTGCCTGTCACGCAGGGGGTCGCGGGTTCGAGTCCCGTCCGCACCGCATAATTGGTTTCGTAGCTCAATTGAATAGAGCATCTCACTACGGATGAGAAGGTTCGGGGTTTGAATCCCTGCGAGACCACAGAAAAAAAGCTTTAGTTTTTATAACTAAAGCTTTTTTTGTTTTTATTCCCTTCAATAATTAGCTATAATTTTCCTTTAACCCTTCCACCACAACTGCCACTGCCGGACAAATAGTTGTGTTCAAATAAGTAATTTTTAATTTTTGTAAAATATTTCGTTGCTGAGTATGTGGAAATTCTCTACATGCGTTAGGCCTATCATTGTAAACCGAACAATAATTATCATTGCCTAAAAACAAACAAGGCATTTGTTTAAAAACATAATCTTTATCCTCGTCAATTCTTAAATACTTTTCGGTAAAAACACTTGGCTTCAATTTCAAGTTTTTAGCCAATCTATCAATGTCTTTGTTTAATAACAATGGCCCGGTTGAAGCACAACAATTAGCACAATTTAAACAATCAATTTTTTCAAACGCTTCCTCGTGTAATTGGTTAGTAATTTGATCCAAATTTTTAGGTGCTAATTTTTTAAGCTTTTCTAAAAATTTTTTGTTTTCAACTTTACTTTTTTTAGCCTTTTCTAAAATTTTTATATAATCATGGTGCATAAAAATTAATCTTGAATTTGTTGAAGCACTTTTTTGTTTTTAACATTCCTTTCTTTATCAAAAAACCAACCCCATTTATTAAAATAATATATGGCCGATTTAATATGATAAAGTAAAAGTTTTTTGTTTTTGTAAGACCCTTTTTCGTAATTATGAACTATAGATATAGAAGGCAGGTAAACGGCATCATATACTGCACTAATTCTCCTACTTAAATCAGTATCTTCTAAATACATAAAAAAGTTCTCGTCAAATTTTCCTGTTTTATTTAACACCTCGTGCGGTATCAACATAAAACATCCTGAAAGATTATTTAAGAACATTTTTTTATTATAATCCTTATTTAAAAGTTCATATTCATTTAAACTTTTTTTAAAACTATTTGAAACACTTTTTGGTATAAAACGCCTAAAAATTAAGTTAAATGGTGTAGGTAATAATTTACATAAATGCTGAATTTGTCCATTTGGATATAACACTTTAGGCATCAATAATCCTACATTTATATGTTGTTTCAAAAAATTAATTCCATTTTCAACACAGCCTAAATTTATAACCACATCAGGATTAACAATTAAATGGAAAGGAGCTAAACTTTTGCCAATTTCTATTGCTTTGTTGTGTGCTTTCCCATAACCTAAATTGTTATTATTAAAAACATAATGAGCATCTATTTTTTCGAAAAATAACTGCAAATTAGGTCTATCTGAATTATCAATAACAATTAATTTTACGGGAATTTTAATTTGATTAATACTGTTTATTAATGGCATTAATATTTCTTCATTGGTATTATAAACTACTAATGAAATTGTTAAACCATATTGAAAATGATTATTCAATACCAAATTATAATTGATTCATTAAATTATTAGAACCTACAGGACGTTTAACCGTAAAACCTTCTCCAAAAGTAACGTTTATCAACCTTCCAAATTCTCTGGCTCTTGCTTCAATATATTTAATAAAATCTAAGCTCGAAATAGGTGTTTCGGGTTCCTTACTAGTTGTGTTGTAAAATTGACTTTCAAATGCATAAATCGATTCCATTTTCTTTTCAAAAAAGGGAGTAATATCAAAAACAATATCAGGTTTAGTCATTCTATCCTGTATAAAATGATAAATTTGTTTTGGCCTCCAAGCACTTTGAACTTGGCCATTCAACGAAGTTTCAATTTTTATTAATCCACTTAAAAAAGCAGCATCATTTACTAAATCGGCTGCTTTTCCGTGGTCAATATGTCTATCAAACTCAGCATTGCATAAAATAATTTCCGGTTGATATTGCCTAATTTTTTTAATAATTTTAATGATACTATCTTTATTTTTTTCAAAAAATCCATCTTCCAATTTTAAGTTTTCACGCACTTTTATTCCAAGTATTTCTGCTGCATTTTGCGCTTCAATGGCTCTAATTTCTAATGAACCTCTTGTACCTAATTCTCCTTGGGTTAAATCAATTATTCCAACTTTATAACCATGTGCTAAGTGCTGCATAACAGTGCCACTACATGCCAATTCTACATCGTCAGGATGCGCAGCAAAACATAAAATATCTAATTTACTCATTCAATAGTTATTTACAGAATATTATTTATTTCCAAAAACCCTTTTTAATATTTCAGTTACTTGATGCATGGGGTCTTGTCTTATTAATTTTTCTTCTTGTTCTAATTTAATAAACAAACCGTCTAATGCTTTTTGGGTAGTGTAAGTAGCTAATGAATTTTGTTTTACTTGTGAAAATAACATGCCATTCAGTGATGCAGTATTGTAACCGTCAATTAAATTTTTGTAGGCAGTTTCAGCCGAATATCCCAAAATTAAAGGTTTGCTTAACGAGTTTTTTATTTTAGGAGCAAAGGCATTTGTTAATTGCTGGTAGGTATTGTTTTTTAAAAATGTAGTGGCTGCATTGGGTTGCCCTTTTAAAATATTAAACCCATCTTGAATACTCATGTTGGTAATTGCGTTTACAAAAATACTTTTTGCTTGCGGTGCCGCATCTTCTGCTGCTTTATTTATTGCCAATATTGCATCATTCAACAATTTTTGCCCACCAGGTAACTTCGATAAATTATCAACGATAGGTTTGGCTTCAGGTGGCAAAGCCAATTTAATTAATTCATTGCCTAAATAACCATTTACCCTACTCAATGAAAATACTGAACTATCAATACCAATACTCAATGCGTTTTTTAGTCCTTTTATTACTTCTTCATTAGTTAACGGAATTTTTGTAGGTAAATTTAATGTTCCTCCACTTTGTTTAGCAACTTGCTCTAAAACATCGCACGACTGAGCAGCAATTACTAAAACTATACTTAAAACATAAATATATAATTTCTTCATAAGCTGCAATTTTAATAAATAGTTTTCATAAAAAATTGCTTTTATAATTTGCATTTATATATTGCACCAAACAAAACTAAAAAAAACATAAATTTAAATTATGAATAACACAACTACAACTGGGCATCCAAAAGGACTGTATTTACTTTTTGGAACTGAAATGTGGGAACGATTTAGCTACTATGGAATGCGTGGCTTACTTACCCTTTATTTAACAAAAGCAACTATTGAAGGAGGACTTGGGTTTGATGATGCAAATGCTGGATTGCTTTATGGTATTTACACAGGCTTGGTTTACTTAACTCCTATTTTTGGTGGATATTTAGCCGATAACTTCATTGGTCAACGAAAATCAATAACCATTGGTGGAATTTTAATGGCTATAGGCCAATTTAGTTTATTTATGTCTTCAGCCAATGCACTTCCATTTTTTTATTTAGGTTTAATATTATTGATAATTGGAAATGGATTTTTTAAACCCAATATTTCTACAATTGTAGGTCAGTTATATCCAGCTGGCGATAACAGAAAAGATGCAGCATTTACTATATTTTATATGGGAATAAACTTAGGTGCTTTTTTAGCTCCTTTAGTTTGTGGGTTTTTAGCTGAAGATTATTTTGCAGTGAAAGATGCAACAACTGGAAATGTTTTATCTTTTGGTTTCAATTATGGCTTTTTAGCTGCAGGTATTGGTATGGTTTTGGGTCAAGTAATGTTTAATACATTGGCTCAAAAATATTTAGGTGATTTAGGAAAAGAACCAGGAGCAAAAGTTTTAAAAGCACAAGCGGCAGCCGAAGGCAGGGTTGATCCGCCTTTAACAAAAATTGAAAAAGACAGATTAAGAGTTATCGTAATTATGATGTTGTTTAATATTTTCTTTTGGGCTGGTTTTGAACAAGCCGGAAGTTCTATTTCATTATATACTGATAGATACATTGACAGAGGCATTGGCGACTGGACAGTTCCAACATCATGGTTTCAGTCTGTAAATCCTTTATTTATAGTATTGTTAGGACCTATTTTCTCTATTTTATGGACTGTTCTTGCAAAAAAGAAAAAAGAACCAAATACCATTATTAAAATGGCTTTAGGGATGATTTTATTAGGAGTAGGATTCTTCTTAATGATTGGTGCCGCTATAGAACGTGGTGGCGATGTGGCTGATGCAGCAGTAAAAGCGAACTTAATGTGGTTAGTTGGTACTTACTTAATTCATACCATGGGCGAATTGTGTTTATCTCCTGTTGGTTTATCAATGGTTACTAAGTTGGCTCCTATTCGTTTGGGTTCATTAATGATGGGAGTTTGGTTTCTAAGTAGTTTTATAGCTAATTTCCTTTCTGGTTACCTAGTTCAGTTTTTTGCAACTATGGGTGCGCAAGCTATCTTTACAATCATTTCTGTAGTAGTGATTGTTTTGGGATTAGTGGTGCTTTTAATATCTAACCAACTAAAGAAAATGATGCACGGTATTTCATAAGTTTATAAACCATTTTCATTTAATAAAATTACATTTTCATAGAATAAGTCTTACATTAATTGTAGGGCTTATTTTTGTTTACTACTTTCGCGCAAAATAACATGAGCAAAAAACACCCACTAGGCTTGCCGTTCCTCTTTTTTACTGAAATGTGGGAACGTTTTGGTTATTATTTAATGATTGGAATTTTCCAATTATACCTCACTACCTCTTTAGAAAAAGGTGGCTTGGGTATGGATAGAAAGGATGCTGCAGATATTTATGGAACTTTTATCGCATTTGTTTTTTTAACTCCTTTTTTAGGTGGTTTATTAGCAGATAGAATTTTAGGCTATAGCAAATCAATTTTTATTGGTGGCATATTTATGGGAATTGGATACTTAGGTTTAGCAATTCCGGGTACAACTTATTTTTACTATTCATTGATACTGATTGTGATTGGAAATGGTTTTTTCAAACCCAATATTTCAACACTTCTTGGCAACTTATACAACGATGAAAAATATAAGCATTTAAAAGATTCGGGGTATAATATTTTTTACTCAGGTATAAATATTGGCGCAGCCAGTTGTACTTTTATAGCTGCATTTATGCGCAATAAATACGGTTGGAGTTATGCATTTGCTACCGCTGGAATTGGCATGTTTGTTGGTTTAATTGTATATTACATTGGTTTAAAAAATTACAAACATGCCGATGTTTTAAAACCAGCACAAAAGGAGGACATGTCATTGTCTAAAGTATTTACAACTGTTTTTTTACCAGCAATTGTAGTTGGTTTGGGAGCTTGGTTTATTCCTGGAAGTATTTTTGGAAGCGACAGTACCGATGCCTTTATTTTTGCTACCATTCCAATAATTATATTTTATGTGGGTTTATATGTAAAAGCAAGTATAGAAGATAAAAGACCAATTGCTGCATTATTAACCATTATGTTAGTATCTGTGATGTTTTGGGCAGTTTTTAAACAAAACGGAACAGCACTCACCACTTGGGCACAATATTATACCGACAGAGAAACCCCAACTTTTGTTAAACCAACTGCAGAAAAACTTTTTCTAGTTGAAAAGGTATCTAATAAACTAGATTCTGTTGAAGCATTTACCGATAACTTTTCTTTAATAAAAGAAAATGGCAAAGCCAAAAAAGTGTGGAACAAACCTGTTTACTTTAAAAATTTACAAGCAGAATTAATTCCTCAAGAAAACACAGATATTTCATTATTCAATACCGAGCTTTTTCAATCTATCAATCCACTTTGGGTTATTATATTAACTCCATTGGTTGTCTCTTTTTTTGTGTTTTTAAAAAAGAAAAAAGCGGAACCAAGCACTGCTTCTAAAATTGCTTATGGTTTATTAATTTCATCCTTAAGTACTTTGGTTATGGTTGGTGCCGTTTACTATTGCGATAATGGTGCAATAAAAGCTTCACCTTGGTGGTTAATTGGTTGTTACGGAGTGGTAACGGTTGGTGAATTATTTTTAAGTCCAATGGGATTATCATTGGTTTCAAAACTAAGTCCAAAACGGTTAACAGCATTAATGATGGGTGGTTGGTTTTTGTCTACCTCTATTGGAAATAAACTTTCTGGAATTTTAGCTACCCTTTGGGATGGTTATGAAAATAAAGCAAATTTCTTTTTAGTAAATTTCATATTATTAGGTATCGCAACAGCCGTTATGTTTTTATTGTTAAAATGGTTGAATAAAATTTTGAAAGAGAATATGGAGTGAGTGTTAAGTGTCAGGTTTTAAGCGTTAAGTATGAGAGTTGGGATTTGGGAGATGAGAGATGGGAGATGAGAGTTGGGAGATGGGATTTGAGAAATGAGTGTTGGGATTTGAGAAATGAGAGTTGGGATTTGAGTGTTGGCAAATGGGAGATGGGAAATGAGAGATGGGAGATGAGAGATGTGAGATGGGATTTGAGAGAAACACCAATTAAACATTTAACCAATTAAACATTTAACCGATTAACCATTTAACCAATTAAACAATACAACAATTTAACAATACAACAATTAAACATTTAAACAATACAACAATTTAACCAATACAACAATTTAACCAATACAACAATTTAACAATACAACAATTTAACAATACAACAATTAAACAATACAACAATTTAACAATAC